>DFYJ01000140.1:2161-15871 GCA_002383325.1 Candidatus Aminicenantes bacterium UBA4085 | reverse complement strand
CGCCGCAGGGCCCCAGGCCGCCCCGCCCGTCCCCGGCCGGGCGGATGACGCCGTTCGAAGAGCAGATCCGCTACATCTTCCGCAACAAGGATCTCCGGGAGCAGGCCCTGACGCACAGCTCCTTCGCCTACGAGAACCAGGGCCGGGGCCGGGACAACGAGCTGCTCGAGTTCCTGGGCGATTCCGTCATCGGGCTCATCACCGCCGATTACTTCTACACGACCTACCGCGACACGACCGAGGGCGAGCTGTCCAAGCTCAAGTCCTCGGCCTCCTCGACCGTGGCCTTGTCCGAGTTCGCCAAGCAGATCCACTTGGACAAGCACATCCGGCTGGGGCGGGGCGAGGAGCGGAGCGGCGGCCGCCGCAAGTCGAACATCCTGGCCGACGTCTTCGAGGCCGTGGTCGGAGCCATCTACCTGGACGGCGGCTTCGAAGCGGCCCGCTTCTTCTTCCTGCCGCTCGTCGAATCGACCTTCCAGAAAGTCCAGACCAGCGGCTACACCGTCGACAATTACAAGTCCGCCCTGCAGGAATACCTCCAGAAGGAGGATCTGCCCTCGCCCAGCTACAAGGTGGTCTCGTGCACCGGCCCGGACCACGACCGGGTCTTCACCGTCGAGGTGCTCTCCGGCCGGACCGCCCTGGCCCGGTCCAAGGGGCCGTCGCGCAAGACGGCCGAGCAGCGGGCGGCCGAAGCGGCCATGAAAAGCTTCCTGGGGCGGAAGATCAAGTCGCTGACCCCCGAAACCTTCATCGTGGAGAAATAGCGGCTATTTGCTGAGAAGCGCCTCGAAGAATCGCAACGAGGGAAAGCTGCCGCAGACGATCTTGAGCACGGCCATGATCGGCACGGCCAGGATCATGCCGGGGATGCCCCACAGCCAGCCCATGAAGAAGAGGGCCACCAGGATGCCCAGGGTGCTGAGCCCCAGCCCCTGGCCCATCAGCCGCGGCTCGATGATCATGGAGGTGATCGCGTCCAGGACCGTCAGGATGCCCAGGACCCAGACGGCCTTCCAGAAGCTGCCGAACTGGACGATGGCGATGAGGAAGGGGGCCAGCTTGGAGATGAAGGAGCCGATGTTGGGGATGTAGTTGAGCACTAAGGTCAGGAAGCCGAAGGCGACGGCGAAATCCACCCCGAAGATCAGCAGGAACACGGTCGTCAGCAGGCCCGAGGCGAAGCTGATGACCGTCTTGATGGCCAGGTATTTCTGGATCCGGCTGTCGATCTGGTTGATCATGGCGTTCAGCTGGGCTGCGCGGTGGGGCGAGAAGGACCGCTGGATCTTCTCGTTCAGCTTGCCTCGTCCGGCCAGCATGAAGATCAGGAAAATGAGGACGAGGAAGAACGTCGAGAGGAACGACAGGAACGTGCCCAGCGAGGCAAGGGCCATGGCGCCGAGCTTGCCGATATCCATGCCCTTCAGCCAGGCCAGGGGGTCCCAGGGCGTATCGCCCAGCCGGAGCGCCTGGCGGATCGACTCGACCATGGCATTGAACTTCTGGCCGTATTTGGGGATCTCCGAGGCGAAGCTCTTGCCGCTCTCGAAGGCCAGGACTCCCAGGAGGTAGAGGACCAGGGCGGTGATCAGCAGGATGATGCCGAGAGCCAAGCCCCGGGACAGCTTCCAGCGGGTCATCAGGTCGAGGACCGGCGACAGCACGAAGTAGATGAAAAGGGCCAGGACGAAGGGGATGAGGAACGACTTGGCCAGCTTGAGGAAGACCCCGATGAGAAAGATCGACAGCAGGACGCTGGCAACGGTGACGGCTTTCTTCCTTTCCACGGCCGTATTGTAGGACAATTCGGCAAGTCGTGTAAATCGGCTCCCTGGAACCGGAGGGGGATTGACCTGCCGGCCGATCTTGGAGAGAATGGACGGCAGGGTTGCGCTTCGCCCGAGGAATCAAGGGGTCCGGGCGGGTGCTGCCGAGAGCGAGCTGTTCCCATCCGAGGAGAAGACGATTGCCCCCCAAGACGCCCTTACTTCCCCGCATCCTGATCGCCGACGACGACCCGGTCTCGTCCCGCATCCTGACCAAATCCATCGAAAGCTGGGACCTGGAAGCCGTCGCCGCGCGCAATGGGCGTGAGGCCTGGCAGGCTCTGCAGACCTCCGGCATCCGGCTGGCCCTTTTGGATTGGGAGATGCCCGAAGCCGACGGCCTGGAGCTTTGCCGAAGGGTCCGGGCGGCCGGAGGCAAGCGCTACATCTATATCATCCTGCTGACGTCGCGGGACAGGAGCGAGGACGTCATCGCCGGGCTCGAGGCCGGCGCCGACGATTACATGGTCAAACCGGTCAAGTTCGAGGAGCTCCGGGCCCGCCTGCAGGCAGGCCGCCGGATCATCGAGCTGGAGGACAAGCTGCTGCAGAGCCAGAAGCGCCTCTTCGAGTTGGCGACCAAAGACGGGCTGACCCGGCTCTGGAACCGGCGAACCATCCTGCAGTTCCTGGAGGAGGAGCTGTCCTACGGCGAGCGGGCCGGTACCCCGACCAGCCTGATCATGATGGATGTGGACAACTTCAAGACCATCAACGACACCTGCGGCCACCAGGCCGGCGACAAGGTCCTGTCGGCTCTGGCCAAGCGCCTTCAGAAGCAGGTTCGCCCCTACGATCGCATCGGCCGCTACGGGGGGGACGAGATCCTGATCGTGCTGCCCAACTGCGGCCTGGATGCCGCCGCGGGAATCGCCGAGCGCCTGCGCCGTGAGGCCATCCGCAAGCCGGCCAAGCTCCGCGGTCAAGCCCTCGGGTTCACCGTCTCGCTCGGCGTTTCCTCCACCGAAAACCGGGCCCGGACGACCGCCGACAAGATCATCTCGGCCGGCGACCTGGCCCTCTACGAAGCCAAGCGCTTGGGCCGCGACCGGGTCGTCCGCTCCGAGCCCGGCCCATCCCGCAAGAAGAGCTCAAACCGTGCCCCCCGTAAAGGATGAACACGCCGCGCCCATCGACCGGGCCGGGGCATTGGAGCGGATCGGGGGGGACGCCGCCTTCCTGGACGAGCTCCTGGATCTCTACGATCAGGAATATTCCGACAAGGCGAGGGCTCTGGCCTCGGCCATTGAGGCCGGCAACGCGGACCTGGTCCGCACCCTGGGCCATGGACTGAAAGGCTCGTCCGCCAACCTCAGCCTGCCCGCGCTGCGGCAGGCCGCGGCAGACCTGGAAGCCGCGGGCCGGGCGGGCGATCTCGCCTCCGCCCGGGAAGCCCTACGCCGCCTGGAAGAGGCCTATCGGGCCCTCAAGGCCTTCCTGGACTGAGCCGGCCTACTTACCCGCCGTTCCCCCGGCCAGAGCCGCGGCCAGTCCGGCGGCCGTCAGGTCCCCCGCCGCCCGATCGGCGTCCTTGACCTTGGTCGTCCCGAAGAGGAATCGTCCCGAGCGGCCGATGGTGACGTTGTCGAGGTAGGGGTCCTTGAAGCGGACCGTGTTCCCGGCTTCGGGCGCCGCCGTGCCGGAAGCCGCCTTGTCCAGGTAGCGCCGGAGGAGGTCGGCCGCCTCCGACTCCCCGGAAAGCTCCATGACAAAGGCCTCATAGCCTCCGCCTGCGGTCTTATAGGAGGCGGTCAGGCCGTTCTTCAGGAATTCCAATCCCAGGAAGCTTCTGAGAATGAATCTCTCGCTGTTGGCCGCCCGGCCTTCGGATGGGAAAGCCGACAGCACCGCCGGAAAGCCGCCCGGGTCGCCGATCTTGGCCAGAATCGCGGCGGCGCAGGCCCGCAGCGCGGCTTCGGTCTTGTCCCCGGCGTCATAGGCCATCATCTTGACATAGTACTTCCCGGCCAGGAAGTTGAGCGTTCCCTCCTCGAGGTAGCCCTGGACGCCGATGGGCAGGAAGCGGCTCTCGCTGTAGCGCTCGGCGGCGTAGATGCCGAAAGCGTTCAGCGGCTTGCCCATGTCATAGATGTCCACGCTCAACGTGCCGGGCGCTCCCTCTTGCTTGTATTGGCCGACCGCGGCGTCGACCAGGTCATAGCCGATGAAGGCCTCGGCCGCGCCGTCGATGTACTCGAAGAGCGACTCGGGGCCGTAGAGGACGGGGTCCTCGGAGAAGACCCAGCCGGCGATCTTCGGCAGGAGGTCCATGGTCTTGACGGCCTGGCCGGACGCCGGGGGCGGGACGGCCAGCGAGGCAACCGCGATCAGGAGGACCAACGAATATCGGAAAGCTCTCATTTTTCTGCTCCCGTACTTGATTTCCCTCCTATGATACGGGCCTTGCCCGGCCTTGACAAGTCGTATTGACTTCCCTTTCGTCGCGGGCTAACGTGAAGGCATGGCCGCTCCTCTGGTCGTTGTCGTCCGCGCCGCGGGTTTGCGTGCATCCGAGGGCTCCTTCAGGCCGGAGGCCGTGGCCGCTCTTTTCGAGCGGGGCCTTGCCCGGCTGACGGGCCAAACGGGAGCCGCGGCCGGTCTGGCCACTGTATTCCGGTCGTCCGACCGGGTCGGGATCAAGATCAACACCATCGCCGGCCGCCGCCTGACGTCGCCTCCCGAAGCGACCCTGCCCCTGGCCCGGCTGCTCGTCAAGGCCGGTCTCAAGGCCTCCTCGATCATCATCTGGGACCGGACGAACCGTGAGCTGCGGGAGGCCGGCTATAAGCTGAACGACTCCGGCGGCGAGTTCCGCGTCTTCGGCACGGATACGGCCGGCGCCGGCTACGCGGCCGAGCCCTTGGAGCACCGCTCCATCGCTGGCCGCTTCTCCTCCATCCAGACGGGCGCCGTGACCGCCTCGATCAGCTTCGCCGTCCTCAAGGATCACGGCCTGGCCGGGCTGACGGCCGGGATGAAGAACTATTTCGGAGCCGTCCATAACCCCAACAAGTATCACGACGACGGCTGCGACCCCTATATCGCCGACCTGTTCGACGCGCCGCCGATCCGGGGCAAGCACCGCCTGACGATCCTCGACGCCACGACCGTGCAGGCCGAGAAGGGACCCGACTTCCACGCCCGTTGGGCCGAACGGCGCGACACTCTCGTCTTCGGCTTCGACCCGGTGGCCGTGGACGCGGTCGGGCTGCGGATCGTCGAGGAGATCCGGAAAGCCAAGGGCCTGCCGTCGCTGGAGGAGGACGGCCGGACGCCCCGATACCTGGCCACGGCCGAGCGACTGGGCTTGGGTATCGCCTCGCCGGCGGGAATCCGGATGGTCGAGGAGTCGGCCTGATGCGGCGGCGGAGCTTCTTCGGAGTCTCGGCGGGGGCCGGCCTGGCCCTCGGATCGGGGCGCGGCCGCATCCTGGCCGACGCCTATGCCTTCGGTCAAGTCCCGAATCTCTCCCGTGTCGAAGCCCGCTATTACGAAAAGCTCCCGGAGCGTGAGATCCTCTGCCGTCTCTGCCCGCGCCACTGCCGCCTGGGCGACAAAGAGCGGGGCTTCTGCGGCGTGCGCGAGAACATCGGCGGAACTTACTACACCCTGGTCTACGGCAAAGTTTGCGCCCTGCACGTCGATCCGATCGAGAAGAAGCCCTTCTTCCACGTCCTGCCGCGGACCACGGCCCTGTCCCTGGCCACCGCGGGCTGCAACGTCCACTGCAAGTTCTGCCAGAACTGGGAGATCTCGCAGTCGCGGCCGGAGCAGGTCGAGGCTGTGGACCTGCCGCCCCGGGCGGCGGCCGATGCGGCCATCCGCTACGGCTGCGCCTCGATCGCCTTCACCTACTCGGAGCCGACGGTCTACTATGAGTACATGTTCGATACGGCGGTGGAAGCCCGGCGGCGCGGACTGAAGAGCGTCGTCGTCACGGGGGGGCACATCGATCCGGAACCGCTCAGAGCCCTGACGGCCGAAGTGGACGCGATCAAGATCGATCTCAAGGCCTTCAGCCCGGAATTCTACAAGACCTATGTCCGCGGCGACCTCCAGCCCGTTCTGGAGGCCATCCGGATGGTGCGCCGAAGCCGCGTCTGGCTGGAGATCGTCTACCTGGTCATCCCGACGCTCAACGACTCCGAGGCCGATCTGCGGGCCATGGCCCGCTGGACGGCCGGCGAGATCGGGCCGGACGTGCCCGTCCACTTCACCCGTTTCCAGCCGATGTACCTGCTGAAGAACCTGCCGCCGACCCCCGTCGCATCCCTGGAGAAGGCCCGCCGTATTGCCCTGGAGGAGGGCCTGCGCTACGTCTACGTCGGCAATGTCCCGGGCCACGAAGGCGAGAACACCTACTGCCCGAAGTGCCGGACTGTCGTCATCGAGCGGTCCGGGTTCGCGATCAGGGCCAACCGGCTCAAGGGGGGCGCGTGCCCGAGCTGTCGAACGACGATCCCCGGGCTGTGGGCTTGAAGGCGCCCTCCGCCGCCTTCCGGCTGGGCTTTCTGGCCGCGGCCTGGCAGATCTTCCTGCTGCGAGAGTTCACGGCCCAGTTCTACGGCTCCGAGATCTCCCTCGGCTTTATCCTGGCCTTCTGGCTGCTGTGGGGAGGCCTGGGAAGCCGGATCGCGGGTCAAGGCCGCTTGGGCCGCTTCCAAGCCGAAACCTGCCTGTTGGCCTCGCTGTTCGGAGCTCCCCTCGGCTTCGCCCTGCTGCGGCTGGCCGGGCCCGTCCTGGGGCTCCTGCCGGGCGAGGTCACCGGCTTCGGCCCGATTCTGATCTTCGCCGCGGCCGCCTCCCTGCCCGTCAATTTCTTCCTGGGGGCGGCTTTCGCCCGCACGGCGGCCGAGAGCGGTCCCTCGAGCGCCTATCTGCGAGAGTCGGCCGGCGCCGTGACCGGGGCGGCCCTCTCCTACGGTCTCCTCATTCCCTTCCTGCCCGCCGGAGCGGCGCTGACCTCCATCAGCGTCCTGGCCGTGTTTCTTGCGCAACCTTGGCACCGCGGGAAGAAACGCGCCTGGGCCTGGATCGCCGTCGCCGCCTGGAGCCTGCTTCCGGCCATCTTGGACTCCCCCGGCCAGGCCTTGCGCTGGCGCCCTTTCGAGCTGGTCCTGACCAGGGACGGGCCCTACGGCCGCCTCCAGGTCATCCGCTCCGCGGACGAGTGGACGATCTACGAGAACGGCCTCAAGTCCTACTCACCTGCCGACCGCTCCGGAGCCGAGGAGGCGGTGGCCTTCGCCTTCCTGCAGCGGCCGCGAACCGGACGCGTCCTTCTCCTGGGCGGGGGCCTGGCCGGTCCTGCCGCGGAGGCCCTCCGCTACGGCCCGGCCTCGGTCGAGATCGTCGAGGGCGACGCTTCGTACGTCAAAGCCGTCAGGCCCTACCTTTCGGAAGCCGACCGCGAGGCCCTGTCCGATCCCCGCGTCCGTCTGACGATCGCCGACGGGAGGGGATTCCTGGGCAGCCCGGGGCCCGACTATGACGTCATCTTGATCGGATGGCCCGACCCGGCCACGGCCCAGCTCAACCGCTACTTCTCAGCCGAGCTTTTCCGCTTGGCCGCCGCCAGGCTCTCCCCCGAAGGCGTACTCTCCTTCAGGGCCGGCGCGGCCGAGAACTACATCGGTCCCGCCCTGGCCGGCTATCTGGCCGCGCACCGGGCGACTCTGGCTTCGGCCTTCGCCCGGGTGGAAATCATCCCGGGCGCTTCGGCCGTTTTCCTGGCCTCCGGCGGAGATCTGACCGTCGATCCCGTCCATCTGGCGGAGGAGATGGGGCGGCGCGGGACGGCCACGCCTTCTCTCAACAGCGAGTCCCTTCGGGCCCGGCTGCATCCCCTGCGGATCGATCGGCTGCGGGCGGCCCTGGACGCCGCCGATCCGATCATCAACTCGGACGACCGGCCGATCAGCTATTACTTCCATGCCCGGCTGTGGAGCGTCCAGAAGCGCGGGGCGGACGCGGCAATGATCGGCGGGCTGGCTCGGGTATCCCCCCGGCTCCTTCTCGCTGCGGCGCTGCTGCCGCTCCTGTTGTCCATGCTCCTCTCGGTCGGGAAGGCCCGGCGCGGACGACGCACGCCGCCCGCCTATCCCTACTTGACCCTCGGGGCCACGGCCATGGCCGCGGAGATCCTGCTGTTCATCCGCTTCCAGACCCTGCACGGCGGCCTCTACGGCCGCATGGCCCTTCTTCTCGGACTGTTCATGGCCGGGACAGCGGCCGGGGCCTGGCGTGGCCGACGCGGTCCGGGGAGGTTAGGGGCCGCCGTTTTGCTCCCCCCCGCGTTCGCCGCACTCCTTCTCGGGCTGTCCGCCCTGGGCTGGGACAAGTTCCTGGGCCCGATCGGGTTCGCCTGCCTCTTTCCAGTCTGGGGATATTGGAGCGGCTTCTTCTTCAACGCCCTGGTCCGGGCCTGCCCCGCGCCTCCGGAGGAGGCCGGACGGGGCTACGCCGCCGATCTGCTGGGCTCCTTCGCCGGAGCGCTCGTCCTGGCCGCCGTCCTGGTCCCCCTGGCCGGACTCGACCGGCTGTTCGCCGCCCTGGCGATTCTGCATCTGGCCCTCTTGGCCGCTCTGGCCGCGGACCCGCGCTATCGCCGCTCATAACCCCTATCCCTTTGTCTGAAGCCGGCAACCCGTCTATGATGAGCTTATCCCGGGGCCCCGCGCGGAAACCTCGGCCGGGCCTGATGGCTGCCTTGAGCGCTCCGCTGGAACAGTCGTATACTGGCCTCCCATGCGCCCCTCAAGGATCGTCGTTCTCGCTTTTCTCCTCCTTCTAACTCCCTTCTCCTCCGCCCAAGACGAGCCGCGCTTGACCTGGAGGAAGCCCGTCCCCGGCCCGGCGGTCGCGATGGAAGGCCAGGCCTGGCCCGGACAGTCAGCGCTCTTCGCACGGCTTCCCGACCGGGCCAAGGAGGCCGTCCGTCCCGAAGTCTGGAACCTGTCCCGGCATTCGGCCGGCCTCGTCATCCGGTTCCGAACCGATTCCGCGGCCATCCATGTCCGCTACCGAATCGAAGGTCCGGCCGCCATGCCCCATATGCCCGCCACCGCCGTCAGCGGCGTCGATCTCTACGCCAAGGATGCCGACGGAAAATGGCTCTGGGCCAAGGGCCGCTACGCTTTCGGCAACACGGTGCTCTACCGCTTCGAGGGCCTGGAGCCCAACGACCGCTACCACAAGATGGGCCGTGAATACCGTCTCTACCTCCCGCTCTACAACGCCGTGAGCGATCTCGAGATCGGCGTCGAGGAGGGAGCCGTCTGGTCTGTCCTCCCCGCCCGCCGGGAAAAGCCGATCGTCGTCTACGGCACCAGCATCGCCCATGGCGCTTGCGCCTCGCGGCCGGGCATGGCCTGGACGGCCATCCTCGGCCGGGCCATCGACCGCCCGCTGATCAACCTGGGCTTCTCCGGCAACGGCCAGCTCGAGCCGGCCCTCCTCGGCTTGATCGGCGAGATCGATGCGGCCGCCGTCATCCTGGACTGCCTGCCCAACCTCTGGAACGCCTCCGATTTTCCGCGGGAGGAGGTGGGGCGCCGCATCAAGGAGGCCGTGCGCGTCCTGCGGCGGGCCCGGACGGACGTCCCCATCCTCTCAGCCGACCACGCCGGATATTCGGACGGATCCATCGTCGCGGCCCGAAGGCGCGATCCATTGGAAGTCAACCTCATCCAGCATCAGGCCTTCGAGGATCTGCGGAAGGAAGGCGTGCCGGGCCTTCACCTTCTGACCCGGGAGGAGATCGGACTCGGCCTGGATGACATGGTCGACGGCACGCACCCGTCCGACCTGGGCATGGCGGCCTACGCCGCGGCCTACGAAAAGGCCCTGCGCCCGATTCTGGCCCAGCCGATTGGGCCGGAGATTTCGACGATCCCGGTCACGCAGTACCGGGAGCCGGCGCTCTATGATTGGGAAGCACGCCACCAGGAAATACTGCGGATGAACGCGGAGAGCGGGCCCAGGACGGTCATCCTGGGCGACTCCATCACTCACTACTGGGCCGGTGAGTCCGCTCACCCGCTCCATCGCGGCGAGGATTCGTGGGCCGGGCGCTTATCCGCCTGGGGAACCAGGAACCTCGGCTTCGGCTGGGATTTCATCGAGAACGTCCTTTGGCGGGTCTACCACGACGAGCTTGACGGATATCGGGCTGAGAGAGTCCTGATCTCCATCGGAACCAACAACCTGTCCAGGGATACGAACACCGTAATCCTGGCCGGGATGCGGCGGTTGCTCGAAGCCGTGCGGGCCCGCCAGCCGCATGCTGATGTTGTCCTCCTCGGGCTCTATCCGCGCCGGGGGATGGAAGGGCGGATCCGGGTCCTCAACCGCAAATATGCCCGCCTGGCCAAGGATATCGGCGTCCGCTACGCGGATCCCGGCCGGGCCTTGTTGAGCCGGGGCGGGCGGATCGACGAATCGCTGTTCGTCGACGGGCTCCATCCCAATGCCGAGGGGTACAGGCGCATCGCCGCCGGGCTGAAGTAGCCCGGCTTCAGATTTTGATGAGTATCTTCTTCCGGTAGAGCCACAGGCAGATCGACCAGAGCATGGCCCAGGCGACCAGGCTCAGGGCGAACTCCGCCGGCAGCCGGCCGGCCCAGCCGAACAGGAGCTGGGTGAACGGCCGGGCCAGGTGCTTGAGCCACTCCGTGGCCCCGGTCTGGGTGAAGATGTAGATGGCCAGGCAGTTGACCCCCACGATGTTGAAGAAGACGATCCCCTTGCGGACCTTCCTGACGTCGAAAGCCCAGTAGCAGAGGGCCATCATCAGCAGGCAGAAGCCGCCCGAAGCGATGACGAACGAGCTGGTGCAGATCCGCTTGATCATCGGCGTGACTGCGGTTAGGCCGAAGCCTGCCGCGACACCGATGACGCCGAAAAAGGCCAGCCGCCTGACTTTGCAGCGGACCGGCTTGGCGCCCATCAGCCACTGGGCCGCCAGCACGCCCCAGACGGTGTGGGCGGCCGTCGGCAGGGCGTTGAAGGAGACCCAGTGCCCGGCCGACAGCTCGCCGGAGACGAGCATGTCGAACCAGGCTCCGAAGTTGTGGTCGGGGACGAAGGGCTGATTGAACCCGGGCACCCAAAAGACGCGGTAGATGACCTCCGTGGCCAGGATGAAGGCGAAGCTCCAAGCGAGCTGGACCTTGACCGGCTTGCGCATCAGCAGATAGGCGATGATCGTCGTCACCGACAGCTGAGCCAGGACGTTCTGGAAGCGGAAGGTGATACGGCCGGGTTCGATGCAGTAGAGGGCCCAGCCGATCAGGAGGAGGAGAAAGGCCCTTTTGACGACATGCCGGGTGATGAGGGCGCGGCTGTCGCCCCGTTTCTCCCGCCTGGCCGCCGAGAGGGCCATGGCCGCCCCGACAATGAACATGAAGAACGGCTGGACCAGGTCCCAGAAGCGCAGCCCGGCCCAGGGGTGGTGGTCGAACTGGGTGCCGAGGGCGAAGAGGAAGGTCCCCTGGAGGGCCGGGTCGACCAGATAGGCGTAGATATGGGTGCTCTCCCCGATCAGGAGGAACATGGTCAGCCCGCGGAAGAAATCGAGCGAGAAGAGCCGGTCTTTAAACTCGTCGGCCCGGGCGGCGTTCTCATTCATGGCTTACCTCCCCTGCGCGGAGCGATTTCGATTCTATGGGCGGCCCGGCCGGGCTGAAATTCGATCGTCGTCCATTCCACGGGCCGAAAGACTTGAGAGCGGTCGTCCGCCTTGAGCGTCCTTTCCCGACCAGCCATCCGCCCGGCGAGCCAGTCGGCGAGGTGAAGATCCCAGGCCGCCGTATGGGTCTCGAGGAAGCGGCCGAGGCGCGGATGCCCGGCCACTTCCAGCCCGAAGCTTCCCGGCACCGGCCGGATGGAAGCGTGGATATAGGCGATGTATTCGTTGAGGCCGATGAAACGGGCTCGCGGGTACGCGGCGAAGACCTCGGCAAAACCTTCCGGCCGCAGGGCTACGCCCCGATCGTGGCCGTCGGGCGGGGCGGGCAGGATCAGCGGGACGTCGTCCGTCCCGCCGAACGGGGCCGAGCCATTGGCGTTGCCCTGGATGGCGAAATCCTCGCCCAGGTAGCCGCCGTACCAGCCGAAGCCGGCCCGGGCTGCCAGGCGGAACGTGTTGTTGGCCCAGGAAGTCGAGACCGCGTTCCCGCCGGCGGCGAAAGCCAGCGGGGCGGCCCCGAATTGCGCCGTCAGCCATTCGATCGACTTTTGCAGGCGCGAGATCTGGACCTCGGCCGGGATCTCCGCGTTGCGGCGCGTGTCGAAGAACTCCCTGTACCAGCCGACCTCGGCCCGCTCGCCGTCCAGCGGCGTCCCCCACCACGGTCCCGGAGGCGAGTCCAGGTCGGGCTGCATGTGGGTCAAGCCGTGGCTTTGGATCTCGATCAAACCCGCGGCCACGCCCTCGTCCAGCCCTTCCTTCATCGAGCGGTAATCCTGGCGCGTCCCGAAGCCGTCGACAAAGGGCGGCCCCCAGGCGGGGACCACGCCGCGGGCCGCGTCGTCCACGAAGCCGGGCACGGCATTGACGACCAGCACGGCCTCATGGGCTTTGAGAGGGTCCAGGATGTATCGGCGGACCTGGTCGGCGGTCAGCGCCGGATAGTGCCAATGCTCCAGCCAGGCGTTCTGGGCGCTTCCCAGGTCGTCCATGACCAGGATGATCCGGTCCCTCCAGCTCTTGACCAGGGCGTAGCCGATGGCTTCGGTCAGGGCCCGCTTGAGCAGGGTCCGCACGGGCTGGTAGGAGAGCATGCGGGCCGGATCGCCGCCGATCCATATGGCCCGAGTCTCGGGGTCCACGGCTTTGATCGTGACCTGCGGCCAATTCCCCTGCCGGACCAGGACCTCGGCATCCAGCACATCGGCCTGGACCCTCCCCTTGAAGGCGGCCGGCAGGTCGCCGGCATCGAGCGGATCGGGAAGGCCGCGGGTCAGG
Source organism: Candidatus Aminicenantes bacterium UBA4085 (assembly GCA_002383325.1). Lineage (GTDB taxonomy): Bacteria > Acidobacteriota > Aminicenantia > Aminicenantales > UBA4085 > UBA4085. The sequence goes on along the minus strand of DFYJ01000140.1, from coordinate 3,073 downwards.
AAGTGGGCCCCTTCGATCTTCAGGTCGGAGCTGTGGGGATGGAAGGCTCGGTAGCGCACGCCGAGCAGGCCCTGGATCACCGGCTCCTTGATCCGGTCGGCCAGGGCGATGAGGCTGATGCGGTGCCGGCGGACGGCCTGATCCAGGACCTTGTAATCCTGCGGAAGAATCGGCCCGGTTTGATCGGCGTCCCATAGGACGGCCCCGTAGCGCGGTCCGCCGGCGGCGTCGAGGAAGAGGCCGAGGCTCAAGCGCTCCCGGTCCAACCGGGCGATGTCGAAGGGCACGCCCCACGATTTCAGCAGGGTAACCAGGTCCTGGAACTCAGCCCCGTCGGCGATGAGCGCGCTCTGAGGGTCCTTCCACTGATCACCGATGACCAGCAGAACGCGATAGGGCTTGACCGCGAGATCGAGAGCAGCCGACGCCCGCATCGCCGCAGGAGCCGTGAGCCCCACCGAGGCCAAGATTGAGAGGACAATGGCCGATAGGGTGAACTTGAAGGGACAAGGGAATGAACCGCTCAATTTCACAACCGGAACACCTTCCCTCCCAGGGCGGTCTCCCCTCCTTGACGGCAGATGCCGCGCCTGAAGATGGGTGGATCGTATGTCCGCCTGGAAGCCATGTCAAGGCGGACGCTCCTCTGAATTCTCCGCTGCTTCCCGGACGGCCTGAACCCTGTTGACAGCCCCCGACGGCCTGCATTACCCTGGCCCGAGGAGCCGACCATGAAGTCCTACCGCAAAGAGCTCTGGTTCAATGTCCCTTCCCGCCGCGGCTATCTCAACATCACGTCCCAGGTCCAGGATTGCCTGCTCGAGAGCGGCATCCGGGAAGGGCTCTGCCTGGTCAACGCCATGCACATCACAGCCTCGGTTTTCGTCAACGACGACGAGCCCGGCCTGCACC
>DFYJ01000140.1:0-2109 GCA_002383325.1 Candidatus Aminicenantes bacterium UBA4085 | reverse complement strand
TTCGGTCCCTGGGAGCAGATCTTCTACGGCGAGTTCGACGGCCGCCGCAAGAAGCGTGTCCTGGTCAAGATCATAGGGGAATAGACCGGCCCCAAGGAGATTCCCATGCCGCGCCGCTTCACCATCCGCATCGGACTGGCCGTCCTGGCCGCCCTGATCCTCGTTCCCCCTTCCCCCGCCCAAACCAAGGCCCGGATCTCGCCGGAAAAGAAGACCGTCCTGGAGTGGCTGAGCCGGCCCGAGACGGTCGATCGGTTCGGCCGCATCTCGGACGCCATCTGGACCTACGCCGAGCTGGGGCTTCAGGAAACCCGCTCCTCGGCCCTCCTGGCCGACACGCTGGAGCAGGCCGGCTTCAAGGTCGAGCGCGGCCTGGCCGGCATGCCGACCTGCTTCGTGGCGACCTACGGCTCGGGCCGGCCGGTGATCGGTTTGTTGGGCGAATTTGACGCCCTGCCGATGCTGTCGCAAAAGGGCCGTGTCCCGGTCCGGGAGCCGCTGGTGGATGGGGCGCCAGGCCATGGCTGCGGCCATAACACCATGGCTACGGCCGCCTCAGCGGCAGCCATCGCCCTCAAGGAGGCCATCGACAAGCACGGACTCAAGGGCACGATCAAGGTCTTCGGCTCGCCGGCCGAAGAGATCATCATCAGCCGGCCGTTCATGATCCGGGCCGGGTTGTTCAAGGGTGTAGACGCCGTCATCGATAACCACAGCGGCAGCGGCTTCGGCACCGCCTACGGCCGCAGCAACAACGCCATTTTCTCGGCCATCTTCTCCTTCAAGGGCCGGACCGCTCACGGGGCCTCGGCCTGGGGAGGCCGCAGCGCCCTGGACGCGGTCGAGCTGACCAACATCGCGGCCAACTTCCTCCGCGAGCACCTCCCTCCCTCGCACCGCCTGCACTACGTCGTTTTGGAGGGCGGCCAGGCCCCCAATGTCGTGCCCGACCGGGCCTCGGTCTGGTACTACGTCCGCAACACCGACGAGCTGGTCGAGTCCACCTTCCAGCGGGTCGTGGACTGCGCCAAGGCCGGCGCCCTGGCTTCGGGCACGGAGATGGAGCCGATCCGGACCATCGCCGCCGCCCACCAGATGCATGCCAACAAGGGCCTGGCCGAGCTGCTGCATCGCAATATCGAGCTGGTCGGCATGCCGGCCTGGAGCGGGGAGGAGCAGGCCTTCGCCAGGGCCCTGCAGAAAGAGCTCAAAGCGGCCGAGAGCGGGATGCCGGCCAAGGTCGATCCGCTGAAGGAACCGCGCCGGGAAGGCCTGGGCGGCGGCTCCTCCGATGTGGGGGACGTCTCACTGGTAGCTCCGACAGCCACGGTCCGCTTCCCCGGCCAAGTGCCCGGGGCCGTCGGCCACCATTGGTCCTCGGTGGCCTGCAACTACGGCAGCACCGCCTGGAAAGGGCTGAACGCAGGAGCCAAGGCCATCGCCGCCGCGGCCATCGACCTGATGACCAGACCCGAGGAGCTGGTGAAGATTCGGGCCGAGTTCGAGGATTATGTCAAAAAGACGCCTTACAAGTCCTTCCTGCCCGCCGAGGCCAAGCCGGCCTTGGATCTGAACGAGGAGCTGATGAGAAAGTTCCGGGGGGCGATGGAGAAGCTCGAGCGGCGGCCCGACTGAGGATCAGCGGACGTCGATGTCGTCGGGCAGCTCGTTGAGGTCGGCGGCGCCGGCGAAGGGAAAGAAAGCGGCCAGCTTCTCGCCGGCGGCGGCTATCCCCTCGACCAGGCCTTCGGTGAACTCGCCCTTGCGGAAGCGGGCGGACAAGACCGCGGCCAACTCGGTCCAAAAGGCCGATCCGACCATGGCGTGGATGCCGACGTCGCCCATGACGTAGAAGCGGCGGCGCGAGGGGATGACAAAGAAAAGGATCCCGTTGCGGTCCTTGGTCTCCTTCATCATCATCCGGTCGAAGCAATGCCGCGCGACCGGCTCGATGCGGCCCCAGAAGAAGCGCGACAGCGAGACGCGGATCTCGCCCGATGTTCTCAGCTCGGCCAGCCGGATGGCTTCCCGGACCTTGTCGTCGTCGATTTTCTTCAGGAGCCTGGCCCTGGCTGATAGAGTCATCGTTTCCTCCTTACCAGCCGCCCG
>DFYJ01000111.1 GCA_002383325.1 Candidatus Aminicenantes bacterium UBA4085 | reverse complement strand
ATGGAGATGCTCATGGTCCTCAAGGGACTGCCGTCGACCTACAACAAGGACCTGCAGGCGGACAAGCGGCCGCTGCGCGAGGGAGTGGAGGAGCCGATCGAGGCGCTGCGCGTTTTGGCCGCGGCGCTCGGCCACGTCCGGCCGCGGACGGATATTCCTTCGGCGCTTGGTGATCCGGGTTTGTACGCGGCGGACATCGTGGATTATCTGGTCAAACGGGGCCTGCCGTTCCGGGAGGCTCACGGAATCGTAGGCGCAGCCGTAGCCGAGGCGGAAAAGACGGGCCGGGCGCTGGATAGGATGACCGCGGAGGAGTGGCGGCGCTTCTCGCCCCTCTTCGGCGACGATGTGCGGGCCGTCTTCGATCCCCGCCGCTCCGTAAAATTAAGAGGGGTCAGGTCTTGACATTTGACATTTTCGGGATCAGAACACGGTCTCGATCGGTTCGATCCCGACTCCTCCCGCAGTTAAAAAGGCGAGCAGGCGCCAAAATGTCAAATGTCAAGACCTGACCCCTCCCGTTTAATCCCGGACGAGGGTGAAGGGGACTTTGCGCTGCTGGCTGTTCTTCTCCACCGTCAGGGTCACCCGGTCGCCGACTTTGTAGCTCTCCAGGGCCGTGAACAGGTCGTCGTAGCTTGAGATCTTGGCGCCGTCGACGCCGACAATGACGTCATTCACGAAAGTGCGCCCAAAGCGGTCGCGGCTGACGCCGCGCAGCCCGGCCTGGTGGGCGGGCGTGCCCGGCTGGGCTTCCAGGACGACGGCCCCCTTGATCCCGGCCCGGCGGGCGTACTCGTCGGCGACGAAGGAAACGCCGATCCCGGGGCGCGATACGCGACCGGTCTTGATGATCTCGGGCACGATCTTTTTAATGATGTCCACGGGAACGGCGAACCCCACGCCGCTCGATGCTCCAGACGGGCTGTAGATCATGGTGTTCATGCCGATCAGCTCACCGGCCGAGTTGAGCAGGGGTCCACCCGAGTTGCCGGGATTGATCGAGGCATCGGTCTGGATCATGTCCCGGATGGAGACGTTGCCGGCGCCCAGGATCTTGCGGCCCAGGGCGCTGACGATGCCCTTGGTCACGGTGTAGTCCAGGCCGAACGGATTCCCGATGGCGACGGTCTTCTGGCCGACCTGGAGGTCGCGCGAGGAGCCAGGGGTAATGGGGTAGAGGCCGCCCGCGTTCTCTTCCAGCTTGAGAACGGCCACGTCCTTGCTCTCCTCCTTGCCGACCAGCTTGGCTTGGCTCTGCTTGCCGTTGGGCAGGGAGACGAGGAATTCGACGCCGTCCTCGATGACGTGGTAATTGGTCACGATGTGGCCTTGGTCGTCCCAGACGAAGCCGGAACCGGTGCCGCGCGGGATCTTCGACTCTTCGCCGTAGAAGAAGTCGCGGACGAGCTGGATGTTGGTGATGAAGACCACCGAGTTCTTGTTGCGCTTGACGATGTCGATGGTGTTGCGCTCGTCCTCGGTCAGCTGCGGGTTTCCGACGGGGAGAAGGGGGGATGCGGGCTGGGCCTGGTCCGTACCGCTCTCCCGGGTTCCGGCCTGGTCGCCCTGAGCGCAGGCGCAGCCGGAGATGCCCAGACTTGCGGCCAGGAGAACAACCGCTAGGCCGGTCAAAATGCGCTTTTTCATTCTGGTCACCTCGAAGGATATCATACGGGGGTCAGGTCTTAAGATTCAAGAATTCTGTCCACGCCGGTAGCCATTCCGTCAACTCATGGGGACGAATGTTGAATGTTGAGACCTGACCCCTTAGAATGATCCGGGGAGGATATCGTGCCCATAACCGACATTCTGATCCGCCTGGCGGTCGCGCTGGTCCTTGGCGGGGCCATCGGCCTGGAACGGGAGCTGAGCAACAAGCCGGCCGGCCTGCGCACCAATATCCTCATCTGCACAGGCGCCGCGATGATGATGGCCCTCTCGGGCATGGTCCTGGCGTCCCCCTCGAACGGCGGCTCGGACCTTCTGCGCGTGGCGGCCGGGGTCATCACAGGCATCGGCTTTATGGGGGCGGGCTCGATCATCCGCGCCGGCGGGCACGTCCAGGGGTTGACCACTGCCTCGACCCTGTGGGCTGTAACCGCCCTGAGCCTCATCGTTGGCGCCGGCTACTATGTCGTCGCCGCCGTCTACACCGCCCTGATCATCCTGACCCTGGTCGCCTTCCGCCGGATCGAGGCGGCCGTACCGAAAAAAAGCACTTACGGCGCGATTCTCAAGATCGCCGACATGGATAAAGCGCCCGACAAAATCATCGCGATCGCGGCCAAGCATGGAATCCGTTTGGAGTCGATGGGGCTCAAGCGAGCCGAAGGGGCGGTCCTGATGAGCTTCGCCTTCCTGGCGCATGGGAAAAGGGAGCGCGAGCTCCGCCGGGATCTGGCCGCCGCCGCCGAGATCGTCGAAATCCGACAACCCTAAAATGGGGGTCAGGTCTTAAGATTCAAGTTTTCTGACAACAACAGTTGGCGGCATGCCGGTGTGAAGCGAGATAACTTGAATCTTAAGACCTGACCCCTATCAATAGATCCAAGTCGGGTCGTCGTCGATCCGGGTCACGGTGTCCGGATGACGGCGGGCTTTCCAGGCGTAAGCCGCGTCCCGGCCCTCGATCGTCACCTTGATCAGGCCGGCTATGTCGTGCCCGGAGGCTTTGCCCTCGAACGTCAGGATGGCCGCCTTCCCGCCCACCGTGGCTTCGGCTTTAAAGGCGATCTTGTCCCCCTGCAACTTCATGTCCCTTATCGCGGCCTCCATCCCGTCGATGAGCAGCCGGCCTTCCCAAGTCTGGAACTTCTGGACGATCTCCAGCCGGCAGGCCCGGGGCGGACTGTTCTCGCCCATCGCCCATGACCAGGTCCCGCTGACGTTGGCCGGGACGATCCACAGGTAGACATCGTGGGCTATGTCCTCCACCCGGACCACGCTCTGCTCGTCGGGATGCCAGTTGTCCATGCCGAAGTTGTGCGACACGACCCGCGCCCCTGGCCGCAGCTCCTTGAGGATCTTGGGCCGCAGCTTCAGGTTGACCGAAGTCAGCAGGTACATGGGCATGACCGTGGCCTCGTGAAAGTCCGCCTCGAACAGGTCGCCCAGGACGAACTTGACTTTGTCCCGGACCCCGGCCTTTTCGGCGTTTTCCAGGCACTCCTTGATGCGTTCCGGGTCGATGTCGAAGCCGACGCCGCGGGCCCCATACTTGGACGCCGCGCCGATGATGAGGCGGCCGTCGCCGCAGCCGAGGTCATAGACGACGTCGTCCTTGGCCACCCGGGCCAGGCGGAGCATCTCGTCGACGACCGCGTGGCGGGTGGGAACATAGGGGACGTCGAGCTGAAGGCCCTGGGCCAAGCCGTCGGCGGCGGCCGCAAGGACAACCCCCGTGACCAGGATGAAGCGGATGGTGGCGCGGAGCATCTTTCCCTCCCGGTATCACTGCGCTCAAATCGCTGCCGATACGCTAAACGAGACGCCGCGGGCTGTCAAGCGGCCGTGTCCCTCGCCGCCTCAGCGCTTGGGCCGCAGGGCCTCGATGAAGCCGGCCCGGACCCAAAAGATGTCTCCTTGGCCCAGGAAGAACATGAATTGCCCGTCCGGCGTCACCATCGGGTCCAGGGACATCTGCACGCGGTCGATCTTCTCGCCCAGCCCGACCGGCGCCGTCCAGCCGTCGCCGTCCCGAAAGCTGATGCAGAGGCGGAACGATCCCGGGGCGTCCGGGCGCCCCTGCGTGGCAAACAGCAGGTAGCTTCCGTCCGGAGCGATGAAGGGCGTGTGATCGTTGGCGGCCGAATTGATGACCGGACCGAGATTTTGCGGCTCCTGGTGCACGCCGTCGACGAGACGCGAGGCATAGATGTCGCGCCCCCCGTAGCCTCCCTCGCGGACGGCCGAGAAATACAGCGTGCCGTCGGCCGAAAGCGAAATCAGCCAATGGTGATTGAAGGCGTTGACCGCCGACGACTCAGGCTTCGGATCCGACCAGCCGTCTCCCCGCCGCTCGACATGCCAGATGTTCTCCTTGTCGGTCCGGCCGCCGGGCTGCAGCGGGCGGAAGCTCAGGAAATAGAGCCGTTTCCCGTCCGGGGTGATGAACGGCTCCCCCCCCCCCCNNCGCCGTCGCCCCATAGCGAGTTGAAGGGCGCCGGCCGCGGCGGCGTCCACAGCCCGTCGATCCGCTTGGAAACGAGGAGCGGGCCGCGGAATCTCTTGGTCCAATAGGCTTCGTTTCCGTCCGGCGTAAAGGCCACCGGGCTATGCTCGCTGTCAAACTCGTATCCGGAGACGATGCCCGGCGCAAAGACAGCCGGCGTGTCGCCGGGGTCGGGCTGGCCCAGCCAGGGCCCCCTCAGATCCGGAAACCTCGCCTCCGCCTGGGATGCGCCCCGGCTCCGTAGGAGCTCGGCCGTCTCCTGGTGCTTTTTATCCCGGGCCAAGTTCCAGGCCGAGCGGCCCATCCGGTCCCGCTCATCGATCTTCACCCCGCGCTCGAGCAGGAGGTTGACGAACTCTGTACGGCCCCCGTCAGAGGCGGCATGCAGAGGCGTCATGCCGTACATGTTTTTGCCGTCTGGCTCGGCGCCTTTGGCCAGGAGAAGCCGCCCGATCTCGGCCGAGCCGCCGCTGGCCGCGTCGTGCAGGGAGACGATTTCCTCCGGCCGCATGCCCAGCTTGGCGGCCACCTCCTGGGCCAGGCGGAAGACCGTCTCTTGTCCGTTGCGGGCCGAGACGACAAGCGCGGTGCCGACAGAGCGCCCGTTCTCGGGAAGCCGGGCGCCGCTGGCCATGAGAAAATCGATGATCTCGCGCTTTCCGTAGAAAATAGTCGAGAGAAGGACACTGTCGCCGCCAGCCGCCAGAGCGTTGACGTCGGATCCCCCGATGACCAGGCGCTCGACCGCCGCCAGCTCATTGCCGAAGCCGCAGGCCAGCATCAGGGGCGTCCGGCCCATCGTCTCCACGGCCTTGGGATCGGCCCCCGCTTCGAGAAGCAGGCGACAGCATTCGGCGTCGCCCACGAAGGCGGCCCGGTGGAGAGGGGTGTACTTCTCCGCGTCGACGGCCTTGACGTCGGCTCCGGCCGCCAGGAGAAGCGCCACGGCTTCGGGCTTTTTATCCTGACACGCGGCGTGCAGGGGAGTCCGCCCATTCCCGTCGCGGCTCCCGATCAGGGCCGGATGATCGGCCAGCAGGGCCTTCAACTTGCCCAGGTCTCCCGCCCGGGCCGCGGCGTGGATACCGTCCGACGGGGGAGCCCCTCCGCTCACGGCCACTTGGGGAGCCGCCGGCGATGCCGCGAGCGCCAGCAGCGCCGTCGCCAGCAGAGTCACGAAAAAGGGGCGGGCGGATGGATCCATGGTTTGTTCTCCTCGTCCAACTAATACGTTTCCCGAGGCCCCGGTGTTTCGGACTTCCCGTCTTTTCGTTCTTCGCCCCCTTGGGCCGCCGCCGTTTTGACATCCCGGAGGGCGTATGATAACAGAAGAGCCATGCGCCTCCGTCGGCTTGCGTCCCCGGCTTCGGCCGCGGGAATTCTTGTTCTGGCGGCGGGGCTCTCCCCCGCTTGGCCCGCGCTTCAGGTCTCTTCGGCCGGCGTCTTCCGAATCCTCGGCGCTGAATTCATCGTGCCCTCGCCGTCTTTCGCCTCCAGCCACGCCTCGACGATCGAGGAGACGCCCTCGGGCCTGGCGGCGGCCTGGTTCGGCGGCAGCCGCGAGGGAGCCGAGGATGTGGGGATCTGGCTGGCCCGCCACGATGGCAAGGCCTGGCTGCCCCCGATCGAGGTCGCGACCGGGATCATGGCGTGGGAGGCGGCCCGCCATCCCTGCTGGAATCCGGTCCTTTTCCGTCGTCGGTCGGGTGAGCTGCTCCTTTTCTACAAGGTCGGTCCTTCGCCCTCCGCTTGGTGGGGGATGCTCAAGACCTCCGCCGACAACGGCCTGACCTGGAGCGAGGCCCGCCGCCTTCCCACAGGGATCTTGGGCCCCATCAAGAACAAGCCCCTCGAGCTGGCCGACGGAACCCTGCTTTGCGGCTCCAGCGCGGAGGACGGCGGATGGCGCGTCCGCATGGAGTGGACCCGCGATCCGGCGGGCGCTTGGAGCCGCGGGCCCGACCTCAACACCCCTCCGGCCATCTCCGCCATTCAACCTGCCTTGCTGAGGCATATGGGCGGAATCCTGCAGGTCCTTTGCCGGTCCAAGCAGGGCGTGCTGATGGAGGCCTGGGGCCGGGCAGCGGATCCGGGAGCCTGGACCAGGCTGGCGCCCACCGAGCTGCCCAATCCCGACAGCGGTGTTGACGCCGTGACAATGGCCGACGGCCGCCATGTGCTCGTCTACAATCCGGTCCGCTCGGGGCGGGCGGTTCTCGACGTCGCCTGCAGCCTCGACGGGAAGGAATGGCGCCGGGCCGCCCGCCTCGAAGACGATCCGGGAGAGGAATACTCCTATCCCGCCGTCATCCAGGCCCGCGACGGCCGCCTCCATGTGACCTACACGTGGCGCAGAACCCGGATCAAGCACGTGATTCTCGACCCGGGGATCCGGCCCAAGTCGAAGGGGGCGGGGAGCCCGATGCGGCCGGCGAGATAAAGGCGCATTGTCCGTGCTGAATGCCAAATAGAGTCCCGGGATCGAGCGAGCGCGCCCTGATTCCCGGCCAGGAGATGTCGATGCGGAAAGCCGGAAGATCCATCGCGGCGCTCGCACTGTTTTTCTCTCCCCTGTCTATCCTGGGGCTGTCCGTGCGCGCAGCGGCCCCGGGCCCGGCGGCTCCCGGCCAAGCCGTGGAGCGGGATTACATCATCGTATGCGGCGACGCCGGTGCGGGCGGCTACGAAGCCTTCCCCGACGTCTGCCGTCTGAGCGACGGCAGGCTCATGGCCGTCTTCTATGCCGGCTATGGCCACGTCAGCTTGCCCGCCCCAGCCTGGCCCCGGGGCGGCCGGATCGTCTCCTGTCTCTCCTCCGATGAGGGCCGGACCTGGACGAAAGCCGCGGTCATCTATGACGGCCCTTACGACGACCGCGACCCGTCCATCGTCCAGCTCCCCTCGGGCCGCCTGCTCTGCAACTTCTTCACTCTCAAGGCCAAGGCGGACGACCCCAAAGCCTTGGATGGACTGGGAACCTGGCTTGTCGAATCCGACGACCTGGGGCGCACCTGGTCCAAGCCGCGGCAGATCGCGGCGGATTACTACTGCAGCGCGCCCATCCGCAGGCTGCCCGGCGGCCGGCTGATGCTGGGCCTCTACAAGCAAGCAGGAGAGAAAGCCTGGGGCGCCGTGATTTCGTCCGACGACGGCGGCGCGACCTGGGGGCCCGTCATCGACATTCCCAACGGCGGCTGGAAGCTGGACGCGGAGACCGACGTCATCGCCCTCAAGGACGGCTCGATCCTGGCCGTGGAGCGGGAACCGAGCACGACCATGTGCGCCTCCCTTTCGACCGACGGCGGGAAGACCTGGAGCGTCTCCAAGCCGCTCGGCTTCCCCGGGCATTGCCCCTATCTCTTCCGGGCGCCGGGGGACATCCTTCTGCTGGCCCATCGGCTGCCCCAGACCTCCCTCCACTACAGCCTGGACGAAGGCGAGACGTGGAGCGCGAATGTCCCGGTCGATGACTGCCTGGGCGCCTATCCGTCGATGGCGCCGCTCAAGGACGGCTCGATCCTGATCGTCTATTACGAAGAGGGCGAAGGCTCGAACATCCGGGCCCGACGTTTCCGCGCCTCCGAAGGCGGCATCGACTGGCTCTCGCCGGCCGGCGCGCCGATCGAGGGAGCCGCGATCGCCAACACGGGCGGTCAGGAAGCCTGGCGGGGCTCTCGACCGGCCGTCCGCGTCTCCCGCCAGGGAGATATCTGGACGATCACCGGCGCCAGGCGCACGGTCGAGATCGACACGGCGACGCTCGGGCTCAAGATCCGAACGGGCGGCGCCGCATGGGCCACCCTGCCCTCGTTCGACGGCGACCTGACCGTCCGGCACGGCGAAGCCGACCACAAGCTGCGCCTGGCCGCCGCCCCGCGCCGCGCCGCGGTCACCTACGAGACCGGCTTCCAGACCGGGATCAGGATCGGCCTCGACGGATATCGGGCTGGCGAGACGCCGCTCGACGCTTCGATCCGGCTTTTCGTCGGCCTCGACGGGGCCGACGAGGATCTGGTCTGCCGGATCGTCTCGCCCGACGGCGCCGATCGCGTTCGGGAGCTTATTTGGCCGGCCTCCTTCGAACCCGCCTCCCTCGATGCCGCCGTCGTTCCCTTCATGCAGGGCATGCTCCTGCCGAGGGACTGGCCGCGCCAAGTGTGGCTCTACGATTCCATGAGCTACGGCCGGGGCCTTTATATGCCGTGGTGGGGCTTCCAGAAGGGGAGCGCCGCCGTCGCCGCCATCCTGGAGACGCCCGACGACGCCGGCTGCCGCTTCGATCATCCCGCCGGAGGTCCGACCCGCATCGATGTCCGCTGGATTCACTCGCTGGGCCGCTTCGCCTACCCCCGCACGGTCCGTTTCGCCTTCCTTGACCGCGGCGGCTATGTCGAACTGGCCAAGCGCTACCGTCGCTCGGTCGTTGAGACGGGGCAGTTCGTCTCGCTCAAGGAGAAGATCGCCCGCAGTCCTCTCGTAGCCCGGCTGGTCGGGGCGCCCGTCATCCACACGAGCATCCTCTACCACATCCAGCCGCAGTCGAGCTACTACGACCGCGAGGACCCGGCCAAGAATCACCAGCTCGTGACCTTCGACGCGCGCGCCACCCAGCTCCGCGCCTTGGCCGAGAAAGGCATCGGCCGGGCCTATGTCCATCTTGACGGCTGGGGCGCGCGCGGCTACGACAACCTCCACCCCGACATCCTGCCCCCCAACCTCGAGGCTGGAGGCTGGGACGGGATGCGGCGCCTGGCTTGGGCCCTCGACTCGCTCGGTTTCGTCTTCGCCATCCACGACCAGTATCGCGATTTCTACCTGGACGCGGCATCCTACACCCCCCGCAATGCCCAGATGGAGGAGGGCGGCAAGCTCTCGACCCACGGCACCTGGTACGGAGGCATGCAGACCTACCTCTGCCCCAGCCTGGCCCCCGGACATGTCCGCAAGAACTACGGGACCCTGCTCGACCGCGGCATGATGGTCAAGGGCGCCTACCTCGATGTCTTCGCCGTGGTGCCGCCCGACGAGTGCGCCAATCCCGAGCACCCCGTCACCCGCACCGAGTGCCTGCGCTACCGCGGCGACGCCTTCGATTACATCCGCTCACGCGGCGGTGTCGTCAGCTCCGAGGAGCCGGCCGGCTGGGCGATACCCCATCTCGACCTGGTCCACCACGGCCCCTATCCGCTCGATCCCAACCCCGGCTCGGGGCCGGCCATGGGCATCCCCATTCCGCTCTTCGACCTGGTCTATCACGACGCCATCCTCCTGCCTTGGTCCCTGGACAAGGGGGCCTGGGGCATCCCGGAGACCGACCTGGGGTTCCTGCACGGCCTCGGTCACGCCGGGCTGCCTTACCTCTCGCTCGATCCGTCGCCGGAGGAAATGGAGCGGGTCCGGACGATGTGCGCCCTGAACGCCCGGGTCGGGCTGCAGGAGCTTGTCCGCCATGAATTCGTGGACGACTCCTATCGGCGACAGCGTTTCGTCTATGCGGACGGGACCACGGTGACGATCGACCTGGATTCGGGCGCCTACGGCATTTCCCCGCGGCTGGACGTTCCGGCGGCAATCCACTAGGATTCTTCGACCCGGCCAGTCTCCCCCGAAGACGGGGGAATGTCGATCCGAAAATATTGGGACGGATTTCAGGGAACCATCTGCCCGAATTTGCCGTCTATACAGGTGATACTTAATCGAGGAGGAACACCATGTCCGTCAACAAATCGAGCCGAAACAGCAGTTTAGCCGGCGTCATCGCGCTGGCCCTGGGGCTGGCTCTGTGCGGCAGCCTGATTATCGCGGCTGACGGGAGCGGCTTCGCCCCGGCGGCTGGGGAATTCAAGGAGAATTGGCACAAGACCTTCCCGCTCGGCCCCGACGGCCGCTTCAGCGTCAAGAACGTCAACGGCGATATCCGGATCACGACCTGGGACAAGCCGGAAGCCGATGTCTCCGCGGTCAAGATCTCCCGGAGCAAGGAAGAGAACCTCAAGCTGGTCACGATCGAAGCCCAGAGCGGCGCCGGTTTCGCGTCCATCGACACCCTCTGGCCCAAGGCGCCCTTCCGCAACCTTCGGATCAGCGTTGACTACGAGATCAAGGTTCCGGCCGGCGTGCGGCTGGAGATGGTTCGTTCCACCAACGGCGGGCTGGAGCTTGTCGGGACATTCGGCGAAGTCACGGCCAAAACGACCAACGGCGACATCCGCCTGGAAGGCGCCGCCGGTCCGTCCTTCCTGGATACGACCAACGGCGACATCACCGCCCGCGACATCCGCGGCGCGGTCAAGGCTGATACCACCAACGGCGGCATCACCCTGACCATCGACGGGCTCAAGGGCAACGTCGAGGCGGACACGACCAACGGCTCGATCACCGTCCGGCTGGTCGGCCCGATCAACGCCCAGCTTGAGGCCGAGACGACCAACGGCCACATCGACGTGGCTGTTCCGGTGACGATCAAGGGGCTGAGCCGCTCGCGCCGGAGCATCTCCGGCACGATCGGCGACGGCGGCCCGCTGCTGTCGCTCGACACGACCAACGGCTCGATCACCATCGAAAAGTAACAACAAGGGCGCCGCGTCGGCACCGGGAAAGATCGCTTCCAAGCTCACCCCCGGGGCGGCGGCGCCCTTTTTTCGGTTCATCGCCGAATTTGGGGGTTTAGCTCGATTCGGGGTATCGGCCAACGGCGAAATTGCGAGGGTGCAGCCTTTTTCCATGACTCTCTGAGGGCACCCAGCGGGCGCCGAGGGATGTTTGAGCACGCGACAATCCTACGGAATTGTGATGAAGTGGAAGGTCTTGGATGTTCCCAAGATCTGATATGCGGAGTTCCGCAGGCGCCGAAGAGAGTTGTGGAAAAAGGCGAGTTGCGCCCGAAGCCGCCGGGACGATGCCCCGAAGCGAGATCCCCGAAATTTGGCGAAGAGCCTTTTTTCCTACGCCAGTAGGGATCCCAGGGCGATCGAGTAATACTTGGAGTCCTCGCTGTCGGAGCGCGAGGTCAGCACGCACGGGCAGTTGGCTCCGGCCACGACCGCCGCGTTCTCGCCGCCGGCCAGGTAGGAGCAGGTCTTGAAGAAGATGTTGCCCGCCTCGATGGCCGGGAAGAGCAGGATGTCGGCGTCGCCGGCCACTTCGGACTTGACCCCCTTGATCTCGGCGCTCTCCTTGGAGAAGGCCACGTCCAGAGCCAGGGGACCGTCGACGACGGCGCCCTTGATCTGGCCGCGTTCGGCCATCCGGCTGAGGAGAGCCGCGTCCAGGGTTGCCTGCATCTTGGGGTTGACCTTCTCCACGGCGCAGATGATGGCCGCCTTGGGCTTCTCGATGCCCAGCCGTTTGGCCGCCTCGATGCAATAGGTAAGGATTTGGGCCTTGGCTTCCAGGTCCGGGTAAGGCACGACCGCCGCGTCGGCGCAGACGATCAGCTTCTTCCAGCGCGGCACCTGGATGATGCTGACATGGGACAGGAGCCGGCCCGGCTTGAGCAGGCCCTTCTCCTTGTCGATGATAGCCCTGATGTAGATCGACGAGTCGAGGAGGCCCTTCATCAGGAAGTCGGCCTCTCCGGCCCGGACCCGAGCCACCGCGTCCACCAGGGCCGAGGCCTGATCGGGGTGGTCGACGATGGTAAAGAGGCCGGGATCGATCTTGTTCTCGGCCGCGACCTTCTCGATCTTGGCCTTGGATCCGGTTAAGACGGCTTTGACCAGGCCTTCCCGGCAGGCCCGGCCGACGGCCTCGATGGTGTGGGGGTCCTCGCCGCAGGCGACGGACAGCCGCTTGGCCGGCTTGCCCTTGACGTGCTCGACGATCTGTTGAAGCGACGTAATCATGGATGATTCCTCCGCCCCGCCCGGCGGGGCCGCCGATATTATGAATAGATCTTGGCCGTCTCTTCGCCCCGCAGAACCCGCAGGCCGGCCGTGGCCAGGGCGATCATCTCGTTCTCGCCGGGGTACACGAGGAGCCGGCCCAGGAAGCCGGCCCGCTCGATGATGCCGTCGACGAGCTTCTGGCTGAAGGCCAGGCCTCCGGTCAGGACAATGGCGTCCACGCGGCCGCGCAAAACGGTGGCCGCTCCGCCGATCGTCTTGGCGATGGTTGCGGTCATGGCTTCGAAGACCAAGAGGGCCTCGGCCTCCCCCTGAGCCATGCGGGCCTCGACTTGGCGCATGTCGTTGGTCTTGAGCAGAGCGACCAGGCCGCCCTTGCCGGCCAGCCGGCGCTTGAGGTCGTCCCGGCCGAGCTTGCCGGACAGGCAGAGATCGACCAGGTCGCCGGCGGGAACCGTACCGGCCCGTTCGGGAGCGATGGGGCCTTCGCCGTTCAGGGCGTTGTTGACGTCGACGACCCGGCCCTTGAGATGGGCCCCGACGGAGATCCCGCCGCCCAGGTGGCAGACGATCAGGCTGCAGTCCTCGTAGGGCCTGCCCAGCTCCTTGGCGGCCAGGCGGGCGGCGTACTTGTGGTTGAGGGCGTGGAAGATGCTGCGCCGCTTGATCTCCGCGACTCCGGTCAGCCGGGCCCAGTCGGCCAGCTCGTCGACCACGACCGGGTCGACGATATAGGCGGGGATGCCGAGCGGCCGGGCGATCTCGTCGGCGATCAGCCCGCCCAGGTTGGAGGCGTGCTCGCCCTGGACGCCCCGGAACAGGTCGTCCAGCAAGCGGTCGTTGACGGCATAGATGCCGCTGGGAATGGGTTCGAGAAGCCCGCCGCGGCCGACCACGGCGTCGAAGCTGCCGGCGTCGATGGTCCTCTCCTTGAGCACCCGCAGGATGATGTCCTTGCGGAAGCCTTTCTGCTCGACGATGCGGGCGAAGGGGGCCACTTCCTCGCTCGAATGAGAGATGCTCTGGGAGAAGACTTCCTTCTCGTCCTCATAGACGGCGATTTTGGTCGATGTCGAGCCCGGGTTGATGATCAGGAGGCGCATGGGGATTCCTCTCAGGACTTCTTGTCGGAAGCGCCGGGTTTGGTGATGGGCAGACCCTTTTGGCAGAAGGGGCAGACGTCGGGCTCGAAAGCCTCGACCTTGAGGGCCAGCAGGCTGCCCACCGGCTTGCCTTCGACCGGGATGGCGCCGCCGCTTCGGTCCACCAGGACGTAGATGCCGGCTACGTCGACCGACTTCTCCTTGAGGGCGGCCACGACCTCGTTGAGCGAGCCGCCGGTCGTCAGGATGTCCTCGACGATCACGGCCCGGGAGCCCTCGATACCGGCGAAGCCGGCCCGGAAGGCCATCTTCTCCTCGACCCGCTGGCTGAAGGCGAACTTCTTGCCCAGCTTGAGGGCGGCCAGGAAGCCCAGGGCAATGGCCCCGTAGGCAGGGGAGACGATGTATTCGAAATCGGGAACTTCGCGGCGGATCTTGGCCGCCAGCAGGTCGATGATCCGGTCCATGACGGCCGGCTTCTCGATCAGGCGGATCTTCTCGAAGTACCACTCGGAGTGCTTGCCCGAGGTCAGCTTAAAATGGCCCCGCAGGAGGGCGTCGGAATCCTGGAAAAGCTTCAAGACGGGATCGCTGGGATCGAACATGGAGCGGTCTCCTTATGAGGATGGCGTCCCCCCGGGGGCCGAGGAGGGCGAATTATATCCCAAAGAAGCCGGGGGCCCAATATCAAGAAGGCGGCCTTTGACTTGCCCGCCGGCCTGGTATAAAACGGGTCCGCATGACTTCCCGGGAGCGCGTCCTGACCGCCTTCGCCCACCGCGAGCCCGACCGCGTCCCGGCCTGGTGCGGGGCCTCGCCCGAGTTCCGGGCCATGCTCCGCGACAAGCTCGGGCTGGGCGGGGATGATGAGGCGCTTTCCCGCGCCCTGGGCGACGACTTCCGCCGTGTCTTCGCCCGCTACGCCGGCCCTGAGGAGCGCTCGCCTTCCTCCTGTTTCAACCATCCGGAGGCGACCTCCCGCACGCCTTTCGGCGTCGAGAGGACCGGCTACGGCTACGGCCAACCGCTTTCACACCCCTTGGCCGGGGCGCAGACCGTTGCGGACATCGAGCGCTTCGCCTGGCCCGATCCGGGCTGGATGGATGTCTCGTCGATCCGTTCCGATGCGCTGGTCTGGGGCGGAAAGTATGCCGTCTTGGGCGGCGACTGGTCGCCCTTCTATCACGACGCCATCGACCTGTTCGGGATGGAGCGGTTCATGACCCTGATGGTCGAGGAGCCGGTGCTGATCGAAGCGGCCCTGGAGCGGATGGCCGGCTATTACGCCGCCGTCAGCCGCCGGATCTTCGAGGCCGCCGCCGGGGCCATCGACATCTTTTTCATCGGCAACGACTTCGGCACCCAGAACGGGCCGGTTGTCTCGCCGGCCATGTTCCGGCGGTTCTTCGGGCTGCATCTGAAGCGCCTGGCCGAGCTGGGCCACTCCTTCGGCCTCAAGGTTCAGCTCCACTGCTGCGGCGGCTTCGACCCGCTTTTCCCGGACATGATCGAAACCGGGATCGACGCCCTGCAGTCGCTCCAGCCCAGCGCCCGGGGCATGGAGCCGGAGCGGCTGAAGCGCCTCTACGGCCGGGACCTCGTCCTCAACGGCTGCCTCGATACCCATTATCTCCTGATCGCCGGGACGCCGGACCTTGTCCGCCGCGAGACCCGGCGCATCCTCGAGATCATGAAGCCGGGCGGCGGCTACATCGCCTCGCCCAGCCATGACTATCTGCTGCCGGAGACTGGTGTGGAGAATACGCTGGCCCTCTACGAAACCGTGCGGGAGTGCGGCGCGTCGAGCGTTTGGTCAGCTTGACCGTTCCCCGAAGTTGGGAGAAGATCGGGTCACAAGAGGAGAAACCATGAAAGAGACCGCTCGAAAAACGATGGCCGCGCTCATTGTCCTGGCGGGAATCGCCATCTTCCTGGCCGTCGCCTGCTCTCCCGGAGCCGATAAGCCCAAGGACGAGGCGGCGGGCCCCGCGCCCGTGACGCTGATCCCCGAGGACCAGGTCCGGATGTCCAACGACCCGGGCAAGACGGAGCTCTTCCGGGACGCCGGGCTGGGCCTGTTCATCCACTGGGGACCCAACTCCCAGTTGGGAACGGAAATCTCCTGGCCGCTCAACAACGCCTCGGACGACTATGTCAAGCGCTACTACGCCCTGGCCGAGACGTTCAACCCGACCGCCTTCGACGCGGCCGCTTGGGCCCGCCTGGCCAAGCTGGCCGGCATCGAGTACGTCTGCTTCACCGCCAAGCACCACGACGGCTACGCCATGTTCGACACGGCCTACAACGATTTCAAGATCACCAAGTCGCCCTACGGCAAGGACATCGCTGCCGCCGTGGCCGAGGCCTTCCGCAAGGAGAATATTCTTGTCGGCTTCTATTACTCGCCGGGCGACTTCCGCTACCAGTTCGAGACCGGCCTGCGCTTCAAGCACCTCTACGAGCCGGACTTCGCGGCCGCGGCCCCCTTCGGCCCTCGGAAGCTGGGCTTCGCCGATTACGAGCGGGGACAGGTCGAGGAGCTTCTGACCAAATACGGCGACGTCTTCATGATCTGGTTCGACGGGGCCTGCGAGCCGCTCAAGAAGCGCTCCTGGCAGGTCAAGCAGGATGTCTTCATCGGGCGGGGTGAGATTCCCACGCCGGAGCAGGAGATCCCCGGGAAAGCCGACGACCGGGCCTGGGAGAGCTGCATGACCACGAGCTGGCAGTGGGCCTACCAGCCCAACGCCGACGTCCGCACGGCGTCCGAGGTCATTGATAACCTCATCCACATCCGGGCCCGCGGCGGCAATATGCTGCTCAACATCGGCCCGCGGCCCGATGGGACGATCGCCCCGGCCGACGAGGCGCTGCTGCGCGAGCTGGGCCTGTGGATGAGCCTGTACGGGGAAGGCGTGAGGGGCGTCCGGCCCTGGGCCGTGACCAACGAGGGCGGCGTGTGGCTTACGACCCGCCGGTCCGACGGGACGGTCTACGCATTCGTCGATCTGACCTACGGCTTGGATGGCGTCAAGAGCCCCGCCGGCGCCCGCTTCACCCTGAAATCCGTCAAGGCGGGGCCGAACACACAGGTCTCGGTTCTCAGCCAGGCCGGAGGCGTCGAGTGGAGCCAGGACAAGACGGGCCTCCACGTCACGGTCGATCGGACCCATACCGTCCAGCTCATCGGGACGCCGGCCGCGCTGGCCAAGGCCAAGGGGGACAAGGCCCCCAGCCTGACCTGGGGGCCCGACTGGCCCGTCGTCGTCAAGATCACCGGCGCGGAAGCGGTGGCCGTAAAATAGAGGAGGGAAACATGTCACTGAAAAAGATCGCCGCGGGCTTCCTGGGCGGGCTGTTCGTCGTGGCCGCGGCCTCGGGACGCAAGGGTCCGACGCCCAAGCCACAGGTCCAGCGCTTCGGCCAGATCATCGCCCTGAAGCCGGAGAAGCTGGCCTATTACAAAGAGCTGCACGCGGCCGTCTGGCCGTCGGTGCTGAGGCAGATCAAGACCTCCAACATCCGCAACTACTCCATCTATCTGAAGGAGGTCGAAGCGGGGAAGTTCTATCTCTTCGCTTATTTCGAGTATACCGGAACCGACTTCGCCGCGGACATGGCCAAGATGGCGGCCGACCCGGAGACCCAGCGCTGGTGGAAGGAGACCAATCCCTGCCAGACGCGCATCCCCCTGAGCGGCGAAAAGGATTGGTGGTCGGGCATGGAAGAGGTTTTCCACCTCGATTGACCGCGGATCCCTAAAGATGGGAAGAGGGGATGGATAAAGCCCTGCGCCTGGCTTGGCCGGACATGGTCGTGATCTGTGTCTACCTGGCCGGCATTGTCGGGCTGGGGCTGTGGTCCTGGAAGGGGCGGCGGTCCCGCACCGGATCCAGCCGAGAGTATTTCCTGGCCGGGGGCACCCTGCGCTGGCCGATCATCGGGCTGGCCCTCTTCTCGACCAATATCTCCACCACCCACCTGGTCAGCCTGGCCCAGGAGGGCTACGTCAACGGGCTGGCTTACGGCAACTTCGAGTGGATGGCCGCCTTCCTTCTGGTCGTCCTGTCGTTCTTCTTCGCTCCTTTCTACATCCGCTCCCGGGTGGCCACCCTGCCGGATTTCCTGGAGAAGCGCTACAGCCGGGCTAGCCGGGACTGGCTGGCGGTGCTCTCGATCTTCTCGGCGATTTTCATCCACATCGGGTTCTCGCTCTACACCGGGGCCGTGGTGCTCAAAGGGCTTTTCGGCATCCCGATCAACGTCAGCATCATCCTGACGGCCGTCCTGACCGGCCTCTACACGATCGTCGGAGGGCTTTTGGCGGTCGTCCTGACCGAATCGGTCCAGACCGTCATTCTGATCGCCGGGGCAGCCTGCGTTGTCGTCATAGGCCTCGTCCAGGCCGGCGGCTGGGGCGGAATGGCGGCCTCGGTCGAGCCGGTCAAGCTGACCATCCTGCGCACCGCGGCCGAAACGCCCAGCCTGCCCTGGTATGCTGTCCTCCTCGGCTATCCCGTGATCGGTTTGTGGTATTGGTGCGCCGACCAGACCATCGTCCAGCGGGTCCTGGGCGCCAAGGACGAGCGAAACGCCCGGCTGGGGCCGCTGTTCGCCGGCTTCATCAAGATCCTGCCGGTGTTCCTGTTCGTCCTGCCGGGCGTCATCGCCGCGGCACTTGTCCGGCAGGGCAAGCTGCCTGCCTTCTCCGACTCGGCGGACACGTACTCCGTGCTGATCAACGGTCTTCTTCCGGTCGGGCTCAAGGGGATCGTGGCGGCGGCCCTGCTGGCGGCGCTGATGAGTACGGTCTCGGGGGCGCTCAACTCCATAGCCACGCTGTTCAGCCTGGATATCTACAAGCGCCGGCACCCGGCCGCCTCCGACCGCCAGTTGACCCGGATCGGCCGCGTCGTCACTTTCGCGGCCATGGTCGCGGCCATCCTTTGGTCGCCGCTCATCAGCCACTTCCAGAGCATCTTCCAGGGCATCACGGCGCTCATCTGCTACATCGCACCGCCGATTACAGCCGTCTTCGTCTGGGGCGTCTTCTGGAAGCGGGCCTCGGCCAAGGCGGCGGCGGTGACGCTGTCGGCCGGGTCGATCCTGGGACTGGCCGTCTTCCTGCTCGACTGGTTCAAGGCGACGACCGGCTGGCGTATTCCGTCGATGATGGCGACGTTCTACCTGTTCGGGATTTGCTCGCTGGTCCTGGTGGCCGTCTCGTATCTCAAGCCGCAAATCCACACGGCCGAGAGCGAGGCCCTGGTCTGGAAGAACCCCTGGGCCGCGGTGCGAGGGACAGCCTGGGCCGGCCTCTTCGACTACCGGCTGGTGGCGGCCGTCCTCGTCGCCGTCATGATCGGGCTCTACCTCGTCTTCGCCTGATCCGCCCTCCCCGTAGCCGGGAGATACGGGCCGGAGATTTCTCAACAGGATCTTTGAGGTTCGCGGCCCTGTACCTTCCGGCGGGAGCGGTGTTTGGAAGAAGCGGCCTGCATCGGCTGGGCAGAAAAAAACGCTACTTGCCTTCGACCCGGGGCGCCTTGATCGAACCGTCGATGAGCACGTGGGTCGGCTTGCCGTCGGCGCCTTTCTGGAAGAAGAGCGTCGATCCCTCGACCAGCTCGAAGAAGCGCACGTCGGATTCGGGATGGAGCTCGATCCTCTGGCTGCCGTCGACGACGAACAGGGTCGCCCCCTCCAGGACGACGGAGATGACCTTGCCCGGCCGCAGCTCGTACTTGCCGACGAGAGAAGCCAGGGCCTCCGGCGCAATGGAGACAACCTTGCGCTCCTGGGCCTTCATGGTCGGCCAGCCGTATTCACGGGCGACGGCCCGCAGGATCTCTCCGGCCAAGCGGCCTCCGGCGTCTCCGTTGGTCATGATCACGGCGCCCTGACCTCTCTCGATGTAGGCGATCATCTGGCACTTGAAGCCTTCGTTGGAGCCGCCGTGGCCGTAGCCGGCCGAAGGGCCGTAGCCCTGCAGCGACAGCCCCAGTCCGTAGCCCGGCTTGACCGCCGTCGCCATGGCCTTGGCCGTGGCAGCCGGGATGACGGATGACTCGCCCCGCAGGCCGCGCCGCACTTCGATGAGGAAGCGGGCCAGGTCGCTGGGTGTCGTCCAGAGGCCGGCCGCCGCCATCTCGGGGTAGGTGTGATAGCGGCCGGGGAGGAGGCTTCCGTCGGTCCGGTGGCCGCTTGCCGCGACGGCGTGTCGATCTGCCGGCAAGGGCTGTTCGAAGGTGCTGTCGGACATCCCCAGCGGCTTCAGAACCAGCTCGGACAGGAGAACGGGGAAAAGCCGGCCCGTCACGTCGACCAGGAGCTGCTGCATGACGGTGAAGCCGCCGCCTGAGTAGCGATGCAGGCTGCCGGGGACGACATCGACCCGGACCGCGGCGCTGTTGGCAGGTTTGAGGCCGTCGAGAATCTGGGGGACCGTGGGCACGGGCTGATCTGCCGCATAGCCGCCAAAGCCGTGCACGGTCAGGCCGGCGGTGTGGCTGAGGAGTCGCTTCAGGGTGACCTTCTCGGCCTTGGTGAAGTCGTTCTCCGGGACTTTCCATGACGAGAGCTTGGCGTTGACGTCCTCGTCCAAGAGGAGCTTTCCCTGCTCGACCAGTCGCAGGGCGCCCAGCGCGGCTACGGACTTGCTGATGGAGGCGGCCTGGAAGAGGGTTTGGGGTGTGACGGGTGCTTTCGATCCCGTCTCGAGAACGCCATAGCCCTTGGCCCAGGCGATTCTCCCATCGTCGATGACGGCAACGCTGACTCCGGGGACCTTCAGGGCGGCCATCCGCTCGGAGATGGTCCGGAAGGGAAGGGGTTGACCGGCGATGACGAGGCCTGGAAGGAGGCTGCTCTCGACCCGGGCGATGCGGGCTTCGGGTGCGTTCTGCAGGGGAGCTTGACCGGAAGAAGAGCGGGCGAGGGCGCCGGCTGCGCCGGTGGCGGCGATTAGCGCCGCGGCGGCTATGAGGGCCGGGACGTTATACCGAAAGCCTCGATGAACCATGATCTTTTCCTCCGGATCGCCAATCTTAGGGCGGGGGACCGCCGCCTGCCGGCCGGCTCGAGTCGAGGCCCGAACCTTCTTACTATCATACTGAAAAACAATCGAGATGGTTCCCTGAGAGAAGGGCGCTCCGTTCTTCCCGCGATCGAGAAGCCGGTCGGGCCGCGGACACGGAAGCATGTCCGCGAAGGCCGCGCGGGATGGACGGGCGGCCTCCGCCGCCTATTCGCAGATGGGGGCCGGCCGGCCCCGCAGGGCGCTGATCATCAGAGCATAGGCGCAGCCGACGCCGGGTCGGACCTTGATGGCGTCGAAGGCGCAGTTGCGCATGCAGGCGCCGCACTCGATGCACAGGTCGCGGTCGGTCAGACGGGCCTTGCGCTCCTCCATGACGAAGAGGGCGTGGGGGCAAACCTCGGCGCACTTGCCGCAGCCGGTGCATTTCTCAGGGGCATATTCGAGGGTGACGACGTTCTCGAGATAGCGAAGCGACATGGCTTTCTCTCTTTTCAGGCGATGACGGCGGCGGCGATGTAAGCGGCCGCTCCCAGGCCGGTGGACAGGATCATCAAAGGCACGGCGGTCCTCATCTCTCTGACCACGCCCGAGAGCGAGGTGATCGGGCTGGAGCCGGTGAAGCCCATGGCGATGAAGGCGGACAACGCAGGCAGGATCAGGATAGAGGCGGCCGCGGACAGCCAGCCGCTTACAGTTACGGGCAGGCCGCTCAGGACCAGGAACCCGGCCGTCCAAAGGAAGCCCAGCAGCCAGCCCTTGAGCGAGAAGGCCCGGCCGGGGATCCAGGGGAGAAGAGCCGGGACGACGACGGCTCCGACGGCGATCGCGCCCAGGACGGCCGGCAGGCTGAAGGACAGGGGCTTGACCCACAGTGCGCCGACGGCCCACAGGGCCAGCATCGCCAGGAAGAGCTTGTGGGTGATGACCGTGACGACCTCAATCGGCGTCAGGATGATGCGATCCTTTAACCGGAAGCGGAAGAGCCTCATCTGCGGCGCGGCCTTGGAGCCGGCGTCCAGGAAGGCCGGAAGATCGGCGGCTCGGATGGGGCCGTAGACGACGCGGAACTTCGTCCGCCGGGAAACTTCGTGGGCGGCCACGCCGGGCGCTCCGAGCTGGGGCAGGATCAGGGTCCGGTGAGAGACGACGCGGGCCAGGCCGGCGGCTTCCATCCGGGCGACAAGCTCGTCCGTGCCGAAAGTGCCTTTGCCGGCGGCGCACCAGACGTTGATGCCGTGTGTGTCGAGGGCCAGGATCCAGCCGTCGCGGCCGCCCAGGGAGCGGCGCAGGTGGTCGAAGCTGAGCTTGTAGTTGCCGGTGACGAAGACGGGGGACCACGGGTCGGGCTTGCCTACGCCGTAGAGCCCGGGACGCACGGAGTAGCTGGCGCGGCGGACGCCGAGGCGGACGGCAAGCGCACCGAAACGGTCTCCGCCGGCCAAGCGGGTCGAGACGATAGGAACGGATCCCACGGCCGTCCCGACCGATCCGACGATCCAGCGGTGGTCGGTGGGCGTCAGGGGAGGGAGGGGATCGGCCTCCGCGCCGTCGCTGGCCCGGGCGGCCGTCGATCCGCAGCAGCCGTCGCCGCAGCCGCAGGAGACCTCTTCCGGGTTCTTCAGGAACCGGTCGAACATCTTGCTCATGGCCGGCGTCCTTTTCGGCAGCAGCCGGTCGATTCGTTGAGCGTGCGGATCGCGTCGGCGAATTCGCCGATGGCGGCCAGCACGCCGCCGCGCCTGTCTTCAGGCAGAAGGGCGATGACTTGGTCGTAGTAGGCGTTGTAGCGGGTCTCAATGTCGGCCATGACCCGGCGGCCCTGGCCGGTCAGGCTGATCTTCACGAAGCGCCGGTCTTCCTGGCTGGCCTGGCGGTCGACAAGGCCGATCAGGACCAGGCCTTGGATCGTCCGGCTCATGGTGCTGGCGTCCAGGCCGAGAGCGGCGGCCAGGTCGATCAGGCTAATCTCGCCGCGAGAGCCGATTTCAAGGAGTGTGTGGCATTGGGCTGCCGTCACCCCGCAGCAGTCATCTTGGCCCTCAAAGACTCCGCCGGACTCGCGTTCGAGGATGCGAAGTTTTTCCCGCAGATTCCTAATTTTTTGTTCTTCCATGTAAAATCCTAAAGTTTACCGTAACCATAATTGTAATATACAAATATTGATGTGTCAAACATTATTTAAATTCCGTTCGGCGTAGTTTTCTTGTCTATCGGAGAGCGAGGCCGGTCACTTTTCCATGATTTTCATGGCACCCGCTTTCTCGAAGATCCTGAAATAGGCCTCCAGCGCGTCGGCCGCGATCGGCGCGTACTCCACAGCCATGGCCTCGGCGATTTCCAGGATCGATCTCCGGCCGTCCACCCATGTAGCGGGGGCGTTGGCCAACCCCATGAGCCGCAGCTCGCCCACGCCTCGGGCCCGCAGGGCGTTCATCGCGCCGATAAGAGCCGTTTGGGCTTTAAGGATCGGCACGTCCTTGCCGCTTCCGGCCTTGGTGATGGCCCCGTTGATGCTCATCAGCCGCATCCCCGGCTCCCAATCCGGAACAAGCCGGGCGGCGCGCTTGTCGGCTTCGCTCGGGGCGGCTCCGGTCCGGACGGCGCCCAGCTCCTTGGCCCGGGCCGCGGCCAGACTCTCGAGCCGCTTCTCGGCCGCCGGCAGGTCGCCCTCCATCATCGCCGCCGCCCTCTCGACCTGGCGCTTGGCTTCGGCATGGGAAGCGAATGCGGCGCACGTGGCGACGGCGGCCTGCTCGCGCCTATAGACGTGCCGCAGCGAGGCTTTAGCGGCCATGTCGGCGGAAGCGAATCCCGCCTTCGTCGCCGCCAGCAGGGAGCGGGCGGCCTCCGATTCGGCGTCCGCGGCCCGCTGCCTTCCGTAGAGGAGCGACTGCCAGGCCAGGTCGGCGGTTTGGGCGTCGCCGGCATAGGCGGCCGTGGTCATGCCGATCAGGCCGAAGACGACGGCGCGGTGGAGCTGGGTGGCGTCCACCTGCTCGATGGAATCGAGGCTCGAGTGGTAGTGGTCGTCGGGGAACACGCCCAAGGTCGTACCCGGGATGCCGGCGTTGTTGAACAGCTCGTGGTCGGTGCCGGTCATGTAGGGCGCCATGCGGATGCCGATGCGGTCGCGGGACCCGGACAGCGAGACGGCCTGCAGATCGGGCCTCGTCGGGTAGCGGTCGTCGTTATGGCGGTTGATGAAGTCCACGATCGACTCGGCCAGGCCGTTAAGGAAGGACGGGTTCGCGTCGGGGGAGTAGGAGACCGAGAAGACCGCATTGGTGCTCTTGACGTTCTCACCGACCATGTCGAAGTTCAGCTCCAGGACGCGCCGGACCGGGTCGTTCAGGTGCTTGGAAAACCAGGCCCAGGTGCCGCTGTACTCGGGAACCCAGAGGAATCGGATCGTGCGGGTCGGCGGCGGCAGCGTCCCGGCGTCGATCAGGCTCCGCATCGTGCGGGCCATCTCCAGGATGGCCGCGCTGCCCGAGGCGTTGTCGTTGGCTCCCGGCTTGTAATGGTCGAGGTGGGCGGTGATCACGACTTCGCCGGCGT
Source organism: Candidatus Aminicenantes bacterium UBA4085 (assembly GCA_002383325.1). Classification (GTDB taxonomy): domain Bacteria; phylum Acidobacteriota; class Aminicenantia; order Aminicenantales; family UBA4085; genus UBA4085. The sequence goes on along the minus strand of DFYJ01000111.1, from coordinate 30,520 downwards.
CGGGCGAAGCGCCGGGAATGACCCCGCTGACCACGTCCAGGCTGCCGGGCAGAAGCTCCGCGTCCACGGTTGCGCGGACCTTGACGGGGCCTTTTTTCAGAAGGCCCTTCAGCTCCTGGGCCCGGCGCGATGAGATCAGGAAAGCAAAGCGGCCGGGCTGGTCGTCCCGCGGGGCTTGAATGCTGTTCCAGCCCACTTGAGAGGGGTAATCACCCGGCAGGCGGTTCTGGAGATCAAAGGAAGGCACTACGGCGGAGGAGAGGACCCCGAGAGCGCCTTTCTGGTTCACGGCCTTCATCACAACGACAAAAGGCGACCCGGAGGCCAGGACGATCTTGCTCTTGACGTCGACGGAGGCGTAGTCGCGGTCGCTTGTCCCCTCGCCCACGTCGATAAGTTCGGCCTCGACGTCAGCGGTCGTGCTGTTGCGGGCCAGCGAGATCGGCATCTCGTCGGAAGAGGTCAGCTTGAGGCGGAACGGGGATGTGACCCACAGCTCGCCCTTGCGGACCTTCCACAACCGTTCGGTCCCGTTGCCGAAATATTGGGCTTTCCCGTCGGAGGGGTACTCCTCGATGGCTACGTCCTTGAGACCGATCTCGCGGGCCCGCTCGGCCATCCATTCAGCGGCGCGGCGATAGCCCGGGGTCACCTGGCTGCGGTCCCAAAGCGAAAGCCGGGCCACGGTGTTGCGGGCCAGGTCGCCGGAGCTGTTTTGGATCAGGGTCACGACGACGTCGTCCGTGAGGAGGAGCCCGGTGCGCGGGCTGAGCCCGTCGAACAGCGAGCCTGTCTCGCGGACTTGAGAGAAGGCGATGGACAGGCCGGCGGCGGTGATCATAAGGGCGGTGAGGATCGATCGTTTGAGATTCATGGGATTCTCCGCTTCTTTCAAGCTCCGTCTGCCATTCCTACGGAATGGGCGGGGCAGGCGTTCCCCGCGTGCGGGCGAGAGGAGTTCATTCTCGGCCAAAAATGGCTTGCGATCAAGGGGCCTTTCAGCGCTGGACGGGAACTTGGGGGGGGGCCGGGCTGGGGGATGGGCGGCGAAGAAGACGGTTGGACGGACGCGGCCGAGGGAGGTGTCAAGGCGGTGCGGATGGCGGAAATGGCGGCGCAGCTAGCTGCCGGACATCGCCAGCCAGGCGGGGAGGGAGTCGAAGAGCCTCCTCATCACTGTGCGGGTCGCGGTCCGGAAGACCTCGATCTTGCCGTAGGCCTCGCCGCCGCGGGAACCGACCAGGTCGGTGACGCCGCGCAGGATGAGAAGGCGCTTGCCGCTGCGCGCGGCCGTGTAGGCGATGGCCCCGGATTCCCAGTCTCCCGCCGGAGCTCCATGCTTGGCCCGAAGCGCGGAGACGGCCGTGGGATCGAGATCCTGGTCGCCGGAGACGAGCGTACCGCGGACGACTTCGAGTGGAGGCTTTCCGGACAGCCAGGACAGGTCCAGCGTCGTGGCCATGTCTTGAATGGCCTCGTCGGCGTCGCCCATCCGCTCGATGATGTCGTAGATCACGGTCCGTTCGGCCAAGACGACGGCGCCCCGCTCGATGGCCCCCTCGAATCCGCCGCAGGTTCCCAGGTTGACGAGAAGGCCCGGGTCGAAGTGGTCAATGACGTATTGGGTGGAAGCGGCGGCCGCCACCTTGCCCCATCCGCCGTGGAAGACGAGTACGCGTCGTGACGAGCCGTCGGCGAGGGCGAAGTCGCGGAGGAAGTACTCGCCGAAAGGCGACTTCGTGTACGACTCGTCCGGGAAGAGCGTCCGGACGACGTCCCATTCGGCGTTGGCCGAAACGAGGACGGCGGCGGGTAGAGCGGCTGCCGTGCGGCTCTCCGCCCGGTACCCGCAGGCCGCGATGATTCCCAGTAGCCCAAGGGCGCATCCCACTAGCTGCCGTCGCATGCTTCTCTCCATAATAGGGGTACAGTATACATAAATCCCTATTTCCGAGTCGTGAGGCCGGCATGGAATTTCGCCTGGAATTCCGGGACACCCTACATTACTCCCGAATTCCAAATCTGGGCAGAGACTGCCATCGATGTGATCATTGCCAATAGGTATTTGAATTTTTCTAACCTGAAACGGTTGTGAAGGGAGGTTTGATAATTAGGGAGTTATGTAGGGTGTCCCCCTAATTGTTGCGGGGACTCGCCAATGGAAATAGGGAATTACGTATACTGTACCCCTATTTTTTTTGATAGAATGGACCGCACAGGAGGCCCCCATGGAACACGCCTTAACAGTCGGCAACCATCCCTGGCGACGATTATGGAGCTTCCTGGCCGGGTCGGGCATGATCGCCTCTTCGATCATGACCATCCGCCATTTCTACCTGGCCAACTTCCCCGACTCGATCTACAAGGGCGCCTTCTGCGACATCAGCGCTTTCTTCAACTGCGACGCTTCGGCCTTCTCTTCGATCGCCCAGGTTTGGGGTGTGCCGATGGGCTGGCCCGGGCTGGTCGTCGGAGCCCTCGTCGTGCTGGGCGCCGTCTTCCCCTCGCCGCGCTTCGAGCGGTCCAACAAGTCGCTGGCCCTGCTCAATGCCGTGGGCGTCCTGGCCCTCCTGGGGTACTCCATCTTCGCTCTCAAGAAGGTCTGCTTGCTCTGCAGCGGGTACTACCTCTTCTCCCTGATCAGCTTCTTCCTCTTCTGGAAATTCGGGCTGCGCGGCGGGGGCCGGGGGATCGGCCGCCTCTTGGGTTCCTATCTCAAGCCGTCCATCGCCGTCCTGATCGCCGCCGCCGTCGGGCTCGGCGCGGGCGGCTACGGCTTCCACGAGTTCACGGCGGCCAAGCGGCAGGCCCAGCGGGGCGGCACAGCGGCCAAGATGGTCGAGGAGTTCTATGGCTTGGCCGTCGTCCCCGAGCCAAGCTTTATCTCGCCCTACCGGGTGGCCTCGGCCGCCGAGCGTTGGGAGGATGCGCCGATCCGGATCATCGAGTATTCCGACTTCACCTGCCCCGACTGCCTTTTCCTTCACCAGCAGCTGAACCAGCTGAAGAGGGACTTCCCGGGCAAGATGAACATCGCCTTCCAGTTCTTTCCCCTGGAGGGCAAGTGCAACGACGTTGTCGAGAAGGACATCCATCCGGGCGGTTGCGACCTAGCTCTCATCGCGGCCCATGATCCGGGGCGCTTCCCGTCCCTGTTGGAGGAGATTTTCGCCAGTTACCAGGAGGCCAAGAAGCCCGAGTGGAGGGCCGATCTGATGGCGCGCTACGGCTTGGAGGCGGCCTTGACCGATCCGGGGACTCGGGCCATGCTTGACCGCATCATCCAGACCGGGGCGGAGTACGAGAAGACCTCCGATAAATATTCCCACGGCATCCGCTCCACCCCGACCATGATCATCAACGGACGGATGGTCATCGGGACCCTGCCCTACGAGAACATGAAGGCCATCCTGCAGGCCGTCCTGGACCGCGCGGAAAAGCCCGGCGCGGGCCGTTTCATCGAGAATTGGGAAGACTCAAAGCCGGCGGTCCGACCGGGAGCTGGAAAATAAGGCGGGAAGGGGAGGAGGGGACGATGAGGGCGCCAAGAACGAATAGGGGGATGAAGACGAAGGTTTGGATGGCCGCCGGCTTGGCGGCCGCGCTGGCCGCGTCCTCGGCGGAGGGGGCTGGAGGCGTCGCGGCTTCGGCTTGGAGGCGCGCTGCCGAAACCGCCCAGGTCAAGCCGATCGACCTGAACGCCGCCACCGCGGGTCAGCTCGCGGCTATCAAGGGCCTGAATCAGGACTTGGCGGCCAAGATCGTAGCCGCCCGGCCGTTCCGCAGCCTGGACGAGTTGGTCAAGGTCGGCCTGAACAAGGTCCAGATCGACGCCGTGCGGCCGTATCTGACGATCGGCTCCGGCCGCAAGGGCCATTGGCGGAAGGCTGAATACCGCTTGGCGCCGGGCGAGAAGGTCAACATCAACACCGCCGAGCGCAAGATGCTCGAAGCCCTGCCGGGTATAGGCGCGGGTCTAGCCTACCGCATCATCGAGAAGCGGCCGTTCGCCAAGATCGAAGACTTGATGAAAGTGGGAGGGATCGGGACCAGGACCTTCGCCCGGATCCGGAACCTGGTCGTCATCCGGTAGCCCGCGCATGACTTCCGTCGACCGCGCTCCCCGATTCACGGCCGGCGAGGCGGCCCGACTGGCGGAGGCGCTGTTCGGTATCGCAGCCCGGGTCGAAGTCCTGCCCGGTGAGCGCGACCAAAACTTCCTCCTGTCCCCAAATTACCAGACACATACCAATTTTAATTTCCAGACACATACTCATTTCCGACTCGAAGCCCAACCGGACTTCCCCCTGGATAGGGAAGCCATTTATGCTTCGTATGAGGATGTTAATTCATCAATTGCGGGCGATGCGGTTGGGAGGGGGGAGGATTCTCCCGTTCCAGATAGAAATGAGTATGTGTCTGCTAATTCAATTAAGTATGTGTCTGCTAATTCGAGATACGTGCTGAAAATTGCCAATCCCGATGAGGAAAAAGCGGTTCTGGACATGCAGAATGCGGCCATGGCCCGGCTGGCCGAGAGGGAACCCGGCCTCGCGCCGCGGGTCTTCCCCAATCTCCAGGGCGAGCTCATCTCGGCCTTCACGCCGGCCGGAGGAGAGCGCCACTTCGTACGGCTCGTCTCCTACGCCGAAGGCGCTCCTCTGGCTGCGGTCAAGCCCCATACGCCCGGGCTGCTTCGGGATGTCGGACGCATCACCGGCCGCCTGTCGCGGGGACTGCGGGGCTTCGACCATCCCATGACCGGCCGCCCGCTCTTATGGACCCTTGACGGCGGTCTGGATGTTGTTCGCCGGCACGGCTCCCTCATCGCCGACTCCGCCCGCCGGGCCCTTCTCGATCGCCACCTGGCCCGGATCGAGCGCGATTCCGCGCCGTTTTGGGGCGGCTTGCCCCGCTCCGTGGTCCACAACGACGCCAACGACTACAACGTCATCATTGCTCCGCCCGCCGCGGACGATCCGGCCTTCGCCCGCCGCGCGGCCGCCGTGATCGACTTTGGGGACATGGTCCGATCCTTCGCCGTCTCCGATGCCGCCGTGGCTTGCGCCTACGCCATGCTGGGCAAGGAAGACCCGCTCGCGGCCGCGGCCGAAGTCACGGCCGGTTACCAGGCCGAATGCCCGGCTTCCGAGCTCGAGATCGATCAGCTCTTCTCCCTGATCGTCCTGCGGCTCCTTCTCAGCGTGGCCAACTGCGCCCATCAGGCCTCGCTTCAGCCCGGCAACGAATACCTGAGGATCTCCAACGCCCCGGCTTGGAATCTCCTGGAGAAGCTCGACTCGGTCCATCCCCGCTACGCCTCCGCCGTCCTGCGGCGNNCCGCGGGATTCGCGCCCTGCCCGCGCGAGGCGGCCGCCGTCAAGGCCCTCCGTTCGCGCGCCGGCGGCTTTTCCCCGGTTTTATCCGGCTTCCCCGCGGCCTTGGAGCGCCTCGCCCTCGACCTGTCCATCGGCACCCCCCTCGTCTCCCGGCCGTCGGAAGCGATCGACCCCGGCCGCCTGACCGAAATCCTCTTCGGCGAGATGAAGCGCCGCGGCGCCTCTCTCGGGATCGGCCGCTACGACGAGCCGCGCATCATCTACGCCGTTCCCTCCTTCCGGCCCGAAGACGATCCTCTGGCCGAGGGCCGCACCGTTCACCTCGGGATCGATCTCTTCGTCGAAGCCGGACGGCCCGTTCTCGCCCCCCTTGACGGTGTCGTCCACAGCGTCGCCGACAACGCCCGCCCCTACGATTATGGCCCGACCGTCATCCTCGAACATCGGNNCGGTCTGCCGGAGCCTCTCTACACCCTCTATGGCCACCTCTCGCGCGCCTCGATCGCCGGGCTGTCCGAGGGCCGCTCCGTCCGCAAGGGCGAACGGATCGCCGCGGTCGGTCCCTGCCCCGAGAACGGCGGTTGGCCGCCCCACCTCCATTTTCAGGTCATCCTCGACCTTCTGGACAAGAAGGGCGACTATCCGGGTGTCTGCGCGGCCTCGGCGCGCGAAGTCTGGAAGAGCCTCTGCCCCGATCCCAACCTGATTCTCGGCTTGCCGGCNNTGCCTCCCCGAACCTGCCGGCCGCCTCGATTCTGCAAGCCCGCCGCGACCACCTCGGCCCGTCTCTCAACCTCTCCTACCGCCGGCCGCTCAAGATCGTGCGCGGCTTTCTCCAGCATCTCTACGACGACACCGGGCGGGTCTTCCTCGACGCGGTCAACAACGTGCCCCATGTCGGCCACGGCCATCCCGCCGTGACCGCGGCGGTCGCCCGCCAGGCCGCCGTCCTGGCCACCAACACCCGGTACCTTCACGACCATCTGGCCCGCTATATCGAGCGCCTGACGGCCAAGCTTCCGCCGCCGCTGTCGGTCGTCTATCTGGTCAACTCGGGCAGCGAGGCCAACGACCTGGCCCTGCGCCTGGCCCGCCGCTTCACCGGACGGGAGTCGATGATCGCGGTCGACGGGGCCTACCACGGGCATCTCACATCCCTCATCGCCATCAGCCCCTATAAGTTCAACGGCCGGGGCGGGCGCGGCTGTCCGTCCGGGACCTATGTCGTTCCGATGCCTGATACTTACCAGGGCGCCTTCCGGGCCGACGATCCCGAAGCCGGCCCCAAGTACGCCCGATCCGTCGCCGAAGCCGCGGCCCGGGCCGAAGCCGACGGCCGCCCTGCGGCCGGCTTCATTGCCGAGTCCATCCTCAGCTGCGGCGGCCAGATCGTCCTGCCCCCCGGCTTCCTGCGCGAAGCCTATCGCTCCGTCCGAGCGGCTGGCGGCGTCTGCATCGCCGACGAGGTCCAGGTCGGTTTCGGCCGGACCGGCTCGGCCTTCTGGGCCTTCGAGACGCAGGGCGTCGTCCCCGACATCGTGACCATGGGCAAGCCCATCGGCAACGGCTTTCCCTTGGCCGCCGTGGTCACGACCCGGGAGATCGCCGGCGCCTTCGCCGACGGCATGGAGTACTTCAATACCTACGGCGGCAATCCCGTGGCTTGCGCCGCCGGGCTGGCCGTCCTGGATGTGCTCGAGTCGGAGGGCTTGCAGGAGAAAGCCCGGGCCACGGGCGAACATCTCCTGGCCGGCTTGCGCCGGTTGGCAGGGGCCCACCCCGTCATCGGCGATGTCCGCGGGCTGGGCCTCTTCCTCGGCTTCGAGCTGGTCCTCGACCGCGCCGCCCGGACCCGGGCGCCCCTGCAGGCCGCCTACATCGCCGAGCGGATGCGCGAGGAGGGGGTGCTCGTCTCCACGGACGGCCCCTTCCGCAACGTCATCAAGATCAAGCCGCCGCTGGCTTTCGGGCCGGCCGACGCCGATCTCTTCCTCAACGCGCTGGAGCGGATCCTTTCCGAGGACCCGCTGAGGATCTAGCCATGCTCAAAAAGCATCCCCGCGGGCTTGTCTTCCTATTTTTCACCGAGATGTGGGAGCGGGTCGGGTTCTACACCCTGATCGCCATCTTGGTTCTCTACATGGACAAGAAGCTGGGCTTCACCGACGCCCGCAAGGGCGACATCTACGGCCTGTTCCTGGCCCTCTGCTACTTCATGCCCCTCCTGGGCGGCTGGCTTGGCGACCGCGTCCTCGGACGCCGGACCACGGTCAGGATCGGGGCGCTGATGATGGCCGCCGGCTATGTCGGCCTGGCCCTCTCCTCGGCTGCCCGGACCATGCCGTTCTTCCTCGGCTTGACGCTGGTCGGCGTGGGGACGGGCATCTTCAAGGTCAACATGTCGGTCATGGTCGGCAACCTCTACGCCGACCGCCCCGGCCTCAAGGACGCGGCCTTCAACATCTTCTACATGGGCGTCAACCTGGGGGCCATGGTGGCGCCCCTCCTGGCCACCGTCATCAGCGTCGTTTGGGGCAGCTACAACATCTCCTTCTGGGTCTGCGCCGCCGGGTTGATCTTCTCCCTCATCATCTTCCGGGCCGGAGACAAAGCCATTGCTCCGGCCGACTTCCGCGTCGCGCCCAAGACAGCCAACCGGAGCGCCGCCGCCGCCCCCGCCGACCCGGACATGTCCCGAGCCGGGGAGCGGGGCCGCATCGCCGCCCTGGCCACGCTCTACTTCATCGTCATCTTCTTCTGGACCGCCTTCTACCAGAACGGCTTCGCCCTGACCCTCTTTGCCGAGCGCTCAACCCTGGTCCTCCCTTGGCTGCGGCCCGAGACCTACCAGTTCTTCGAGCCGGCCTTCATCCTGCTCCTGACCCCCGTCCTGCTGGCCCTCTTCGCCCGCTGGAACGTCCGGGGCCGCGAGCCGTCCACCCCGATCAAGATCTTCGCCGGCCTCCTGATCATGAGCGCCTCGATGCTGGTCATGGTCCTGGCCGGCCTGGCCGGCGGCAACAGCGACGTCCCCATGATGTCGCCCGTGTGGCTGATCGGGACTTACTTCCTGGTCACCCTGGCCGAGATTCTCATCTCGCCGATGGGCCAGTCGTTTGTGTCCAAGGTGGCTCCGCCGCGGCTGGCCGGGCTGATGATGGGCGGCTGGTTCGCCGCCACGGCTCTGGGCTCCTACGGCTCCGGTCTCCTGGGCAAGCAGTACGGCCGCTTCGCCCACCACCAGTTCTTCCTCCTGCTGGCCGGGCTGCTGGCCTTCTCAGCCGGGCTGGTCCTGGTTTTTATGAAAAAGCTCCGGCGCTACGCCGGTTAGGAGTTCTTCATGCTGATCCGCGAGAAAGTCCGCCAGGCGGCGGCCCTGCTGAGCGAGCTCGACTTCGACTGCTGGCTGACCTTCACCCGCGAGAGCAAGATGCTGGGCGATCCCGTCCTGCCCTTCCTGGCCACGGCCGACGTGACCTGGCATTCCTCCTTCCTCGTCTTCCGGGACGGCACGGCCAAGGCCATCGTCGGCCGCTACGACAAGCGCAGCGTCGAGGAGACCGGGGCCTACGCCGAGGTCATCCCCTTCGTGGCCGGGTTCAAAGAGCCTCTTCAGGCCGTCCTCAAGGCGGCCGCGCCGCGGACCATCGCCGTCAACTACTCCAAGGACAGCGAAGTCTGCGACGGCCTGACCCACGGTATGTACCTGACCCTGGTCGATGTCCTGGGCGGCATCGGCCTGGCCGACCGGCTTGTCTCGGCCGAGAAGCTGGTCTCGGCCCTGCGCGAGCGCAAGTCCGAGGCCGAGATCGGATTTATCCGCGAAGCCATCCGTCAGACCCAGGACATCTTCGCCCTGGCCGCCCGCTTCGTCCGGCCCGGCCGGACGGAGAAGGAGATCGGCGATTTTATCACCGCCGAGCGCGTCCGTCGCGGCCTGCCTCCCGCTTGGAGCGTGGACTCCTGCCCGGCCGTCTTCAGCGGGCCCGGCACCGCCGAGGCCCACTACGGCCCGACCGGTCGCACGGTCGAGCCCGGGCACGTCCTCAATTGGGACTTCGGGGTCAAAGTCGAGTCCTATTGCTCGGACCTCCAGCGGACGATCTATGTCCCGGAGCCCGGTCAGACCGAGGCCCCGCCCGAGGTCCGGCGCGGCTTCGACACCATCGTCCGTTCGATTGAAGCGGCCCGGCGCGTCATGAAGCCGGGTGTCACCGGCCTGAATGTCGACGCGGCCGCCCGCGGCGTCGTCACCGCCGCCGGCTACGAGGAGTTTCCCCATGCCCTCGGGCACCAGGTCGGCCGCTTTGCCCATGACGGAACGGCCCTGCTGGGCCCGGCCTGGGAGAAATATGCCGGCAAGCCCTTCCGGCCGCTGGAGCCGGGCATGGTCTTCACCATCGAGCCGCGCCTGACCGTCCCGGGCCGGGGCATCGTCACCGTCGAGGACATGGTCGTCGTGACGGAGACGGGCGTGGAGTGCCTGTCGGAGCCGCAAACGGAGCTGATTCTGGCCGGGCGGGATTAGGAGGCGGGCATGCTGTTCAAGATCTTCTGGATTTTCACCCGGGTGGCCCTCTTCTCCTGGGGCGGCGGTCCCGCCTCATTGGCCCTGATGCAGCGCGAGGTAACCCAGGCCGGCTGGGTCAATTCCGGCGAGTTCGCCGACGCCGTGGCCATCGGCAACGCCCTGCCCGGCCCCATCGCCCCCCAGGTCTCGGCCTATATCGGCTACAAGCTGGCCGGACTGCCCGGAGCCATCTTGGCCGTGACGGGGACGGTCCTGCCGACGACCCTGCTGATGCTGATCATGGTCGTCTATTTCTTCAGCATCAAGGACAATCCGGCGGTCAGGTCCATGCTCAAGGCCGTCAGGCCGGTGGTCGTGGGATTTCTGCTTTGGACGGCCTACGATATGGCCATCAACGTCTTCGGAGCCAAGGCCCAGGGCTGGCCGGCCGCCTTGTCCGTCGGCTGGGACAAGATCCTGATCATCCTGGCGGCGTTTGTCCTTCTGACCTTCACCAAGGTCCACCCCGTCCTGCTTATCGCCGGGGCGGCCGGGCTCGGCTTTGCCGTCTACCGCTGAGAGGCGGACGTCAGTCCGGCTACTTGGCGCACTCGAACCTGTCGACGAGGATGTGATATTCGACGGCCGGGGCATCCGAGCCGGGCCGCTTGCTCTCGCCCTGGATCTTGACCACCGTGCCCCACACGGTCATATTCCCCGGGCATGATATCGCGGATTTGGCGTAGAGCACGGTCTGGCGGCCGAGCTCGAAGTCGAAGTAGGCCATCTCGGTGGTGCCTTCGGGCCAGTGGATCATGTGCTGCCAGGGCATGGCGGAGATCCGTCCCTCCAGCCTGACCTTGGCCCCGACCCGGCTGCCCAGGTCGTCCTGCGGCTCGATCTTGAAGTATCCGTCGCCCTCCCGGCCGGGCTTGGCTCCGGCGGCTTGCTCACCCTTGCCGCGGCAGGCGGTCCCGGCCGCCATCAGGATCAGACCCAGTACGACGACGAGCGCGGATTTGGACATGGCCTCCCTCTCCTTCGCGGCGGACTTTCGCGTCCACTATGCGCGAAGCGGCCGGGGGTTGTCAACGTTTGCCGCCGGCCGTCGGCCGTGTTAGGATGTCTTCGTCTTTCGTCGAACAAGGTAGGATAACGGGGAGCGGAGCAGCTCGATCGAGGAGTGTCCGCATGAAAAAGAGCCTGGCCTTCATTCTCGCTTTCGCTCTGGCCGCGACGGCCGCCTGCCGCAAGCCGGAAGCATCCGCGACGGACGATCCCGAAGCCTCCAAGAGCCTTGCGGACGCGGACGAGGGGTCCATCTCCCTGGAGACCCCGGCGGTGCTGCAGGCCATCCGGGAAGGCGACTCGGCCGTGATCCTGGAGATGCTGGCCATGATGACCGCCGACCGGGAAGGCTGGGCGGCGGGGGATTACGAGGACCTCATCCGGCCGCTGTGGAACCTCTTCGCCCGCCAGTCGAGTCCCGAGGCCGACCCGGCCGGAGACGAGATCCAGCGCCGCGTGTCCAACCTCTTCAACTTCGGCGACTGGTACCCGATCATCGAGGACCTGCTGATCGTGGCCGCCGACCGGAACGCTCAGCCCAGCGTGCGCGAGGCGGCTGCCGAGCATTTCTGGCGTTTCGCCGTCAAGGCCAAGGCCGGCCAGGGATTCGCCCTTCCCGAGACCGACCGGCCGCGCATCGAGAAGACCCTCCAGGCCCTCCTCGACGATCCCGGCTACGCCCCGGAAGCCACGGCCGCGCAGACAGCCGCCCTTCTAGGGATGAAGTCGGCCTCGGCCCGGCTCAAATCCATCGCCGGCCAGCCCGGGGACTCTCCGGAGCTTCGCAGCTTGAAGTTCTCCGTCGCCGAAGCCCTCTACGATTTGGGCGAGGCCAAGACCGCCCTGGGTGTGATGCAGGCTCTGGCGGCCGGGGCGGGCGACTTCAGCGAGGAAGCGGCGGATTTCCTGAAGGCCAAGGCCGCGAAGTAGCCCGTCCGGCGGCGTGGCAGGGAGTGCAGGCGATCGAAAGCAGGTTGTGCTTGTATCCCCGCATCGACTCCCGGTCATCGAAGTCGACGTCCTCGACGCTGATGTAGGTCGCCAGCAGGGCCTCCAGCGCCTCTTCAAGCGTCCCCGGCGGGGGACCGACGATCCGTCCCAGCTCGTAGCCGTCCACGTGGACGGCCAAAGTCGGGACCGACTCGATGAAGGCGGCCAGAATCTCCTCCCGAGGCTCCCCGAGGTCCGGCGAGACGGCCACCATCCGGACCGCGATCTTCCCGGCGTCGAGGGCCTCTTGCAGGCGCAGGAAGCTCCCGACGAAATCCCGGCACTCCGCCGCGTCGAGGCGAAAGAAGACATCGATTTTAAGCGGTTTGGGAAAGGTTCGGAGGCGCTCAAGGGCATCCGGGCGGGGGCGGTAGGACGCGGCGGCCTCGGCCCAGTCCGGGCGGGCCTTGAGCACCTGATCCCTGGTCATCGGGCCGACGGGATCCTGACCGGCCCGGGCGGCCAGCGCCAGGAGAGCCGCGGCGGCCAGAAGTCCGGGAGCGGCGATGCCGCCATGCTGCCTCATGGATGGGTCCTGCCCCCGCGGCCGGGGACCGTCCGATCTTAGGGGGGCTTTCCCCTCAAGTCAAGGCGAGGCTGCCTTTTCCCGAGGCCCGGGACGGGGTATCATGTCCGGGAATCCATGACCCAATCCGCCGGCTCCTCCGCTCCGCCTCCGGACGCTCCCGGCTCGAGAGCGGCTGCCCGCCCCAAGCTGGTCTATCCGCCCGAGCTGCCCATCACCGCCCGGCGGGAGGAGATCGTGCAGGCCATCCGGACCCGGCCGGTGGTCATCCTCTCGGGCGAGACGGGCTGCGGCAAGAGCACCCAGATCCCCAAGATGTGCATCGAAGCCGGCCGCGGCCTGCGGGGCATGATCGCGGTCACCCAGCCCCGCCGCATCGCCGCCGTGACCATCGCCGGCCGCATCGCCGAGGAGATGGGCGAGCCGGTCGGCCGCTCGGTCGGCTACAAGATCCGCTTCGAGGACACGACCCCCCGCGATGCCTGGATCAAGGTCGTGACCGACGGCATGCTGCTGGCCGAGACCCAGGGCGACCCCCGCCTGCTAGCCTACGACACCATCGTCATCGACGAGGCCCACGAGCGCTCGCTGAACATCGACTTCCTGCTGGGCATCACCCGGACCCTGCTGCCGGTCCGGCGCGACCTGCGGCTGGTCATCACCTCGGCCACCCTAGACATCGAGAAGTTCCGGGCCGCCTTCGACGATCCGCCGGTCATCGAAGTCGGGGGGCGGACGTACCCGGTGGAGATCGAGTACCGGCCCCCGGACCCCGAGTCCAAGCAGGACCAGGACTACACCGATGCCGCGGTCGCCGCCGTGGACGAGATCCGGTCCGGGAAGCGCCCCGGCGACATCCTCATCTTTATGCCTACCGAGCAGGACATCCTCGAGACCTGCGAGAAGCTGGAGGCCCGCAAGTACGCCGGCATGACGATCCTGCCCCTCTACGCCCGCCTGCCCGGGCCCCAGCAGGGGAGGGTCTACCGGGTTGCCGGCCCCAAGATCGTGGTCGCCACCAACGTGGCCGAGACTTCACTGACGATTCCCGGCATCCGCTACGTCGTCGATACCGGCCTGGCCCGCATCTCCCAGTACCTGCCCGGGGCCCGCATCAACAGCCTGCCCATCCGGCCGGTGTCCAAGAGCAGCGCCGACCAGCGCAAGGGGCGCTGCGGCCGCGTCTCGGACGGCGTCTGCATCAGGCTCTACGCGGAGGACGATTACGGCGAGCGGGCGGATTTCACCCCGCCCGAGATCCAGCGGGCCAACTTGGCCGAGGTCATCCTGCGGATGATCTCCCTGCGGCTCGGCCATCCCGCCAAGTTCCCCTTCGTCGACCGGCCGTCGTCGGCCGCCGTCAAGGACGGTTTCGAGACGCTGTACGAGCTGGGAGCCATCCGGGAGCAGGAGGGCGGGCACGTCCTGACCGAGAAGGGACGCCGCATGGCCCGCATGCCGCTCGATCCGCGTCTGTCGCGGATGCTGATCGAGGGGGTCAAGGAGGGCTGCCTGCGCGAGGTCGCCGTGATCGCGGCCGCCCTGAGCATCCGCGACCCGCGGGAGAGGCCGCTGGACAAGGCGGCTCAGGCCGACCAGATGCACGCCCCCTTCCGCGAGGCCAACTCGGACTTCCTGACTCTGCTGAACATTTGGGAGCGGTTCCACGGCGACTTCGAGGGTCTCAAGAGCCAGGCCCAGAAGCGCCGTTTCTGCCACGAGCACTTCCTGTCCTATCCCCGTATGCGGGAATGGGCCTATGTCCACGCCCAGATCATGGACATTCTGGGCGAGATGCGCGTCCCGCCCGGGCGCACCCGCAAGGCCGAGATGAACAAGGCTCTGTACGCAGCAATCCACCGCTCGATCCTGACGGGCATCCTGAGCAACATCGCCGTGCTCAAGGAGAAGAACATCTACACCGCAGCCAAGGGGCGGGAGGCCATGCTCTTTCCCGGCTCGGCCTTGTTCAACAAGTCGCCGCACTGGATCGCCGCGGCCGAGATGGTCAAGACCTCGCGCCTCTTTGCCCGCCTGGCGGCCCGCATCCAGCCCGAGTGGCTGGAGGATCTGGGCGGGGAGATGTGCCGGAAGAGCCGCTCCGACCCGCGCTTCGATCCGGGCCGCGGCCAGGCCGTCTGCACCGAGCGGGTGACCCTGTTCGGGCTGGAGATCGTCTCCGGCCGGACCGTGGCCTTCGGCCCGATCGATCCCGAGGAAGCCCACCGCGTCTTCGTCCGCGAGGCGCTGGTGGAAGGAAAGGCCAAGGAGCCGTTCGAGTTCCTGTCCCGGAACCTGGCCCTCAAGTCCCGGCTGGAGACGGCCGAGGAGAAGCTGCGGCGGCGCGACATCCTGGCCGACGAGGACCGCATGGCCGAGTTCTACGAAGCCCGGCTGGCCGGCGTCTTCGACATCAAGGGCCTGCGCGACCGCATCCATCGCCGCGGCGGCGACGCCTTCCTGGTCATGACCGAGGCCGACCTGATCGAGCAGGCGCCCGATGAGACGGAGCTCCGACAGTTCCCCGACGATTTGCGGCTGGGCGAGCGGCGCTTCCGGGCCCACTACAAGTTCGCGCCCGGCGAGAAGGATGACGGCGTGACGCTCCGCGTCCCGGCCGAGCGGATCGCCGCGGTCCGGGCCGAGCCGCTGGAGTGGGGCGTGCCGGGCCTGCTGCGGGAGAAGATCGAGGAGCTTATCCGCGGCTTGCCCAAGCGCTACCGCAAGCTGCTGGTGCCGGTCGGAGAGAAGGTCGACCTGATCACGGCCGAGATGCCGCGGGCCGAGGAGTCGCTCTTCGCCGCCATGACCCGGTTCGTCAAGGCCCGCTTCCGGGCCGAGATTCCGGTCGCGGCATGGGCCGCCGTCGAGCTTTCCCCCCACCTGAAGATGAGGGTGGCGGTGACCGACCCCAAAGGCCGGGAGCTGGCCGCCGGGCGCGATCTGGAAGCTTTGAAGAAGCTGGGCCGGGAGGGCGAGGTTGAGCCTGAGACGGGGGAGTGGAAGAAGGCCCAGGCGCGCTGGGAGAAGGACGGCATCGATCCCCTGGGCTTCGCCGTCCTGCCGGAAGCCCTGCCCGTGGGCTATGGCGCGGCCGCCTACCCCGGGCTGGCGATGATCGGGAACAAGCCGGCCGTCCGGTTGTTCCGCGAGCGCGAAGAAGCCGCGGCGTCCCACGCGGCCGCTGTGGAAACGGTTCTCATGGGCACGTTCGCCAAGGACGTCAAGTACATGGAGCGGCACATCGTCCTGCCGGCCGAGGCGCAGAAGCCGGCCCTTTTCTTCGGCGGCAAGGCGGCTCTGGAAAAAGCCCTGCTGGAGAGGCTCAAGACCGAGGTCTTGCGGCCTCCGCTCCGATCAGGGGCGGAGCTGCGGGCCTATGCGGACGGAGTGGTGCGGGCCCTGTTCGAAAAGGGGCAGACGCTCGTCCGGACGGCCGAGGGGGTCCTGGAGGCCTACGGCCAGGTCCGGGCGGCCGTGGACGCTGTCGCCGGGGCGAATCCGTCCAGCAAGACGCTTTGCGCCCTGCGGGACGAATTCAGGGCCGAGCTGGAAGCCCTGGCGCCGAAGGACGTCTTCGCCGCTTCGCCCCCCGACTTCCTATCCCGTCTGCCCCGTTACCTTGAGGCCCTGGCCTTGCGGGCCGGCCGGGTCAAGGTCGATCCGGAGAAGGACCGCAAGAAAGCGGCCCAGATCGAGCCTTTCCGGCGGGCGCTGCGTGAGCTCGAAGCTCGGGCGGCCAAGGGCGGCCCGGCGCTCAAGCCCGGTGTGGAGAATCTGCGCTGGTTGATCGAGGAGTTCAAGGTCTCGGTCTTCGCACCCGAGGTCAAGGCCGCCGTCCCCATTTCGCCCAAGCGCCTGTCCGAAAAGGTCCGCGAGCTGGAGGCCCGGGCGGCGGAGCTTGCGCCCGAGCCGCGCCGTCGTTGACGGGTCTTCCGGCTCGTGCTACGATCCTCCGGAAAAGTGGCAACCATGAGCAAGCTGGTGCGTTTCGGCGTCTCGCTGGAGAAGGGGCTTTTGGACAAGTTCGATGCCCTGGTGGCGGAGAAAGGCTACGCCAGCCGCTCCGAGGCTTTCCGCGACCTCATCCGGGGCACCCTGGTGGAGAAGACCTGGAAGTCCGGGGAGATCGTCGCCGGAGCGGTAACCCTGGTCTACGACCACCACCGCAAGGACCTCATGAGCCGGATCACCGACATCCAGCACGACTTCCACGCCCTGATCATCTCCGCCCAGCACGTCCATCTCGACCACGACCACTGCCTGGAGATCATCGCCGTGCGGGGGCGGGCGGGTGACGTCGGCCGGCTGGCCGATGCCCTGCGCTCGATCAAGGGCGTCATGCACGGTACGGTCAGCATGTCCAGCGCCGGGGATATCGAGTGAGGCCATGATCATCATGGGGGGACAGACCAGGCGGTTCCCAGCTCGTCGAAGAGATGAGAGCGCCAGAGACATTTCCCGAATTCCCGTTCTGACGCCCCCGCGGCTTTCCCCCCATCTCTTCTCCGGAGAGCGATTGAAATCATGACCGCCGAGCTGACTGCCCTTGTCGCGACGGCCGCCTCTCTGGGCCTCGTCCATACTCTGATCGGCCCTGACCACTACATCCCCTTCATCGCCATGTCGCGGGCCCGGCATTGGTCTCGGGGCAAGACGCTTCTCATCACCCTGCTCTGCGGAATCGGCCACGTCGGAAGCTCGATCGTCATCGGCTTGGCCGGCGTCGGGTTGGGGGTGGCCGTGGCCAAGCTGGAAGGCGTGGAATCCACCCGCGGCGACATCGCCGCCTGGCTGATGATCGCCTTCGGACTGGCCTACCTCGCCTGGGGCATATGGCGCGGTTTGCGCCATCATCCTCATGTTCATGCCCGCCTTCATCCGGACGGCGCCGATACCCAGGCCCACGAACATACCCACATCCACGCCCACGACCAGGCCCCGGAGCATGTTCACGTCCATGACGGGAGAGCCGCCTCCACTCCGGCGTCGGCCGCCCCCCCGGCCAAGGCCAACATCACGCCCTGGGTTCTGTTCACCATCTTCGTCTTCGGCCCCTGCGAGCCGCTCATCCCCATTTTGATGTACCCGGCGGCCCGCATGGGCGCCGGCTCCGTCATTCTGGTCACGTCGGCCTTCGCCGTCGCCACCATCGGGACCATGCTGGCCCTGGTCGGCCTCGGCTCCTTCGGCCTGCGGTTGGCCCGCTTCGGCGGCTTTGAGCGCTGGATGCATGCGGCGGCGGGCGCGATGATCTTCCTCTGCGGGTTCGCCATCAAGTTCCTGGGCCTCTGATCCTGCGCCTTGACCCGCCGCCCTGCCCGGCGTAGATTGGCCCCGACGCTCATGCCCGCCCAAAGAGATGCCGGATCTGCGGCCGCGCCCGAGGCCGAGCGCTGGATGCGCCTGGCCCTGGCCGAGGCCCGCCGCGGCGTCCGTACGGGGGAGGGTGGGCCGTTCGGCGCTGTTATCGTCAGCGACGGCAGCCTCATTGCCCGCGGCCACAACCGGGTTGTAGCCTCCCACGATCCGACCGCCCATGCCGAGATCGTGGCTCTGCGCCGGGCCGCCCGTCGGCTGGGCCGCTTTCACCTCCCCGACTGCGTCCTCTTCACGACCTGCGAGCCCTGCCCCATGTGCCTGGCTGCGATGCACTGGGCCCGGATCAAGGCCTATTGGTATGGATGCACCCGGCGGGACGCGGCCCGCATCGGCTTCGCCGACAAGGACATCTATGATTTCCTGGCCGGCCGCCCCGGCCGGAGCGTGCCGCGCGGCCGCCCGCTCCTGCGCGACGAGGGCCTGGCTGTCTTTGCCGAATGGTCCGGCCGCCGCGACCGCGTTCCTTATTGAGATAGCGCAGGCACGTCCCATCTTCTCGAGCCGGCGCCGTTGACCGGAGCCATGGGGGCGCCGCCGCCGTAGTATGGAATAGGGATCTGATCTCCCATCAAAGCGTAAACAAAGAGTTCCGTTGCGGCGTCAACAAAAAGTTCGGGAGTTATGTAGGGTGTCCCCCTAATTGCCTTGACTCCCCTTTTCGGGCGGCGATATAGTGCCAGCCGAAACCGCCTCAGGAGGTCGATCATGGCTCATCGTCTCATCCCCCGCCGCGCTTTCCTCAAGGATGCCGTCCTGGGCGGAGCCGCCCTGTGGGCCGCTCAGCCCGTTCGGGCCTCGCTTGGTTCCGCGCCCCTCCCGTCCGCGCCCGGGGCCCGCATCGAGATCGTCCCCGGAGAGCCGATCGGCCTCATCTCACCGGACCTCTACGGCCATTTCACCGAGCACATCGGCGGGGTTGTCTACGACGGCATCTGGGTCGGCGAGGATTCGCCGGTCCCCAACATCGGCGGCATCCGCCGAGCTCTGGTCGAGCATATGCGCCGGATCAAGCCCTCGGTTGTCCGCTGGCCGGGCGGCTGCTTCGCCGACAGCTACAACTGGCGCGACGGGATCGGCCCCCGGGACCGGCGCCCCCGCCGGACCAACTTCTGGGTCGTCGACAAAGGGCTGCGCAACGCTCCCGACGGTCCTCAGAAGTACGACCCCAACGCCTTCGGCACCAACGAGTTCGTTCGCTTCTGCCGTCTGATCGGCGCCCAGCCCTACCTGGCCGCCAACCTGCGCAGCGCCTCGGCCCGCGACTTCTACGAATGGGTCGAGTACTGCAACGCCCCAGCCGGTCGGACGACCCTCTCGGACGAGCGGGCGGCCGCCGGCGACGCCGAGCCCTTCGGCGTCCGCTTCTGGGGGGTGGGCAACGAGTCCTGGGGCTGCGGCGGCAACTTCACACCTGAGGAATACGCCATGGAGTTCCGCCGCTTTACGGCCTGGGTGCCGGACTACGGCCTGCCGCTGGCCTTCATCGGCTCCGGCCCCAGCGGCGGCGACGTCGATTGGACCAAGCGGTTCCTGGCCCGTCTGACCGAACGGGACAAGGGCCTTCTGGGGCTCCTCTACGGCTGGGGCATGCACTACTACTGCGGCACCGCGGGCCAGGGCCAGGCCGTCGACTTCACCGAGGATGATTGGTACGCCCTGCTGGCCAAGGCCAACCGCATGGAGCCGCTCATCCTGACCCAGTGGGCGGCCATGGCGGAGTCCGATCCGAAGCACCGCGTCAAGCTGGCCGTGGACGAGTGGGGGGCCTGGCACCGGGCCGGGACCGAGGTCGATCCGACCTACCTCTTCGGCCAGACGTCGACCATGCGCGACGCCCTTGTCGCCGCCCTGAGCCTGGACACCTTCAACCGCCATGCCGACAAGCTGGCCATGGCCAACGTGGCCCAGCTCATCAACAATCTCCACTCGCTGTTCCTGGCCCGCGGGGACAAGTTCACGGTCACGCCCAACTTCCACGTCTTCGAGATGTACGCCGCCCACCACGGCGGGCAGTCCCTGCGGACCGAGTTCTCGGTCCCCGCCGTCGGCGGGCGCCCGGCCGCGGAGACGGCCCTGCCTGGCTTGTCCGGCTCGGCTTCCCTGCGCGGAAAGACGCTTGTCCTGACCGTCGTCAATCCCCACGCTCGCGAGACGGTCGAGTCCGAGATCGCCGTCCGCGGCGCCTCGGTCGCCTCCGGCCAGGTCCGGGTCCTGCGGGCCGACGACATCCACGCCCACAACACCTTCGAGGCGCCCCGCGCCGTCGAGCCTGCCGGCGGGACCCTCAAGGGCGGCGGCCCGACGATCCTCCATCGCTTTCCGCCGGCCTCGGTGACAAAGCTCGAGCTCCAACTGTCCTGACCGAGGATTCAAGGAGAGCGTTCCATCCATGAAAAGACGTAAATTCCTCTTTCTCCGACTCTCCTGGGCCAAGGTTTTCCTCGTCTTCGGTTCGCTTGCCTTGACGGGCGCTTATGCTTCGGACCCGCCCGCGGCCCTCAAGAAGTGGACGGATCGGATCATTCCCCTGCCTCAAATGATCGAAACGGCCGGATCCATCCGGATCTCTCCACGGGACGTTTCCCTGTCGCTTCCCGGCGGAGAATCGCCGCTCCTTCTCGCCGCCGGCGATCTTCTCCGGCCGCTGGCCGCGGGCTCCGGATTCGAGATCAAGGGTGCGCTGGCCGGGGGAGAGATCCCGGCCGATTTGCGGGAGGCTTTGCGCTCGGCCCCGAACAGCGATCAGGCCTACGCCATCCGGCCCCTCCTGCGGGAGCAGCGCTTCCAAGGGCTGCTGCTCGCGGCCAACACGCCGCTGGGACTCCTCTATGCCGCCCGCGCGCTCCGCCAGCTTGTCCCGCTTGGGCCTTTCTCCGAGTCCCTCCTGGAGATCCCGAGGATCACCATCCTGGACTGGCCGGACCTGGCCGAGCGCAAGCTCAACGCCGTGGAGGTCCATGCCCAGCTCGGCTTCAACGACGACGGCTCGCCCAAGGCTTCTCTTTCCCCGAGCCTGATGGAGGAAGCCGGACGCCGCGGCATTGCCATCGTCCCCATTATCCTGCACATGGAACAGCTGGCCGGAACCGGCCTGTTCCGCTACCATCCCGAAGTGGCGGCCGTGCCGGAGCCGGGCAGGCCCCTGCCTACGGATTACACGCCTCCCGTCTGCTTCTCCCAGCCGAAGACGGCCGAGCTTTTGTCCGGGTGGATGGACTTGCTGCTGGGGGTTCTGGGAGTCGAGGAGGTGGATGTCTGGCTCTCGGAAGAGACCAACCGCTGCTACTGCCCGCTTTGCGCCGGGGAGGAGCCCTTCGTCCTGGAGACGAAAGGCATCCTGCGGGCCTTCGCCATGACCCGCCGGCTCCGTCTCGAGGCGCGGCTCCGCATCCTGCTGACCCAGGCCAGCCACGACGTGAACGACAAGGTCCTGGCCGTTGTCGGGCGGGAAGCCAAGGTCATCTACTACGACGGCGGCCGGACCTATGACAGCTCGCACAAGCCGATGATCGAGCCGGGGAGCCTGTCCGAATCGCTGGCCCGGATGGAGTTCGGCCGGGACCTGCTGGCCGAATTCGAGACGGAACGAAGCTTCGAAGCCGACCGGGAGAGCGTCCGCCGGGTCCTGGTCCTGGCCCGGAAGATTGGCGATCCCGCGGTTCTGGCCGAGACGGAGAGCCTGGCGGGCGTGCTGGATCTGCTGGCCCATCTGCGGGAGATCTCCGCGGCTCGCGCCTTGCCGGATGAGGCAGCCCGGCGCGAGAGCTTGGGCAGGGCCATGGATGGGCTCGACCGGACGGCCCGTTCGCTGGCCGGGTCCCTGGGCCGCTGGGGCAGGGCCGTCCACCCCGTGCCGCGAAACCGTCTCGCTTCGCGCTTCCGGGACACCGTCGATTTCGCCGCCCATCTGGCCGACGCCGAACGATCGTCCCATGCGGCTATCGGTTGGCCCGACCCCTTCCCCTCCTTCCGCAACCGGCCCGTCGCCCGCTGGAAGGACGAGGACTTCGCCCGCTCGGAAACGGCCGAGCTGTGGGCCGATGTCACGGAAGCCGTTGCCGGTCCCGGCGAATATGACGTCACTTTCCGGTTCGAGGACGGAGCCTCGGGCCTCAAGACCAGGGCCGTGACCCTGCTTCGCGGGCCCGATCAAGCCCGGGCCAAGCCCGTGAGCGAGGACCGCTGGGATTTCCGCATCGGTCGCTTCGACCGGTATATCGACTACTGGCTGACGGTCCCCGACCGGGCGGCCGGCAGCGAGGCCGCGGATCGCTTTTTCCTCAAGCTGGAAATCACCGGACCTGCCGTCGATGCCCCGGCTGACCGGCGGACATGCCGCGGCTTGGTCACGATGCGTCGATCATGGCGGGAATGACCGCCCGGCCTTGCCTTCCCCGGAAGGCCTCTGATATTCTCCGGGCATGAACCGCCGCCAGTTTCTCCGCGATTCCGCGCTGGCCGGAGGAGCCGCCGCCGGGCTTCATCCGGCCGCCGCCGGGCGCCTATCCACCCAGGACGACGGGGATCCGAGCCTTCCGTCTTCCGCCCTTCCCGATCCCGGCAGGCTCCCCGACCTCGAGCCGGCCCGCTGGATCTGGTACCCGAGCGGCCGCTGCCTGCAGAATACCTTCGTCCTCTTCCGCCGCGCCCTCGAGCTCGCCGCGGCGCCGAAGAAGGCGACGGGATGGATCTGCGCCGATAGCCGCTATCTTCTGCGGGTCAACGGCCGGCGCGTCCAATGGGGGCCGCCGCCCTCCGATCCGCGCTGGATGGAGGCCGACCCGATCGACCTGACGGCTCTCCTGCAGCCGGGCCGCAACGTCCTCGGGGCGACCGTCCTCTACTATGGGCAGGGCGACGGCACCTGGCCGTGCGGCAAGCCGGGCTTTCTCTTCCGGCTGGAGATCGAGCACGCCGACGGCCGCATAGAGACGATCGTCTCCGACTCCGGATGGCAGGCCCATCTTTGCCGGGCTTGGCAGCCGGGCCATTATAAGCGCTGGTACCTGCGATCGCTGCAGGAGGAATTCGATGCCCGCCTCTACCCGCGCGGCTGGGAGGAGGCCGTCTTCGAGCCCGGCCCCGACTGGCTGCCGGCCATGGTGCTGGCGGGCTCGCCTAACAAGCCCAGCGTCTGCACGGACTACTGCGAATACCAGACCGACATCCAGGCCGATCCCGCGGCCGCCGAGCTGCGGGCCCGGTCTATCCCGCTTCTCAACGAGACGATGGTCCCGGCCAAGAGTCTGACCGAGTCGCACCGCCTGGACTGGAAGCGCCCTCCCGAGGAGTACTTCGAATGCCTGACGCCCGACGCTTTCCGGGCCGCCCCGGGAGCCGGGGTGACGGAGACGGAGCCCGGGGTCTGGGCTTTGGATCTTCAGGCCGGCCGTTCGGCGGCTCTGACGTTTGAGCTCGATGAGCAAGTTGTCGGCTGGCCGCGCTTCACGATCGAAGCTCCGGCCGGGACGGTCATCGAAATGCTCGTTCACGAGGCTCACCAAGCGGGCGGCCCGGTCCTCCTCAATACCCACTTCAACTCCTGGACCCGCTTTGTCTGCGCCGAGGGCGAAAACGTCTTCGAGACCTTCGATTTCGAGAGCCTGCGCTGGCTGCAGCTTCACATCCGCGGGACGAGCGGGGAGGTCTGCATCCGGGACGTGGGCGTCCGGCGGCGCGAGTTTCCTTGGCCCCACACGGCCCGCGTCAGAATCGGCGAGCCGGCTTTGCAGAGACTGATGGATGCGAGCCTCAACACCCTGCGCAACTCCTCCCAGGAGACCTGTGTCGATGGCATGGCCCGGGAGAGGCAGCAGTACAGCGGCGACGGGGCCCACCAGGTCAAAGCCCTCTATTATGCCTATGGCGAGACGCGCCTGCCGGCCCGCTTCCTGGCCACCTTCGGACAGGGGATGACCAAGGACGGGTATTTCCTCGACTGTTGGCCGGCCTGGGACCGCCTGGCCCGGCTGATGGAGCGCCAGCTCGATCTGACCGGCTGGGGGCCGATCCTGGACCATGGGGTCGAGTTCATCTTGGACGGCTGGATCCACTACCTCTATACGGGCGACCTGGAGGCGGTCCGTGAAACCTACCCGCGGCTGCTGCGGTTTGCCCGCTATCTGAAGTCCATCCAGGGCCGGGACGGGCTTCTGCCGGTGGAGTCCATCGGCATCCCCTCGGTCTGGATCGATCACGTCGCCTTCCTGCGGCAGCGGCACAAACAGTGCGCATTCAACCTCTTCGCGGCCGCCGCCTTGGAACAGGGGCTGGCCCCGCTGGCCCGGGCTTTCGGCGATGCGGAGTCGGCCGCGGCGGGGGAGAGCCTTGGGCAAAGCATCCGGCAGGGGACCGTGAAGCAGTTCTGGAGCGCGGAGCGTGGACTGTTCGTAGTCAACCTGCCGTGGCTGGAGGAGGAGAAGACCATCCGGCTCTGCGACCGCTCCCTGGCCACCGCGATCCTCTTCGATCAATGCCCCGACGGCCGGAGCGGCGAGGCCGTCCGGACCCTGGCCGAGTGCCCGCCCGAGATGGGCTTCTCTTACCCGGCC
This sequence comes from Candidatus Aminicenantes bacterium UBA4085, assembly GCA_002383325.1. Taxonomy (GTDB): domain Bacteria; phylum Acidobacteriota; class Aminicenantia; order Aminicenantales; family UBA4085; genus UBA4085. The sequence goes on along the minus strand of DFYJ01000111.1, from coordinate 6,154 downwards.
AACGCCGGCTGGCGGCTGTGGGCTTTGGGCCGGGCCGGGCGGGCCGACGTCATCGTCGATGACTTCCGCCGCCGCTGGGCGACGATGGATTCCGTGCGGCTCAACAACACCCTACAGGAGGATTGGCAGGCGATCCCCGATTCCGGCCAGCAGTGGAGCCACTGTGCGGTCGCGCCCCTTTACGTGCTGTACATGAGCCTCCTGGGTCTTCGTCCGCTCGAGCCCGGATACGCACGCTACGAGCTTCGCCCCCAGCTGGCTGACCTGGGCTCGCTCGACATACTGGCCCAGACGGCCCAAGGGCCGCTCTCCTTCAAGGCCGAGGGGCAGCCCGGCCGGCGGGAGATCGAGATTGAGACGCCGCGCGAAGGGAAGGGCGAGATTGTTCTGCCGATAGGGGAGTCGGTCAAGCTGGAGCCTTTGCCCGGCCCCGCACCGGAGGGATGCGTCCGCCTCCGTCTGCCCGCCGGCGCCCGCGTTGATCTTCGCCTCAAGGGTGTTTAGAAGGCATCTGTCTGCTTTTATGAGCGCGGGGGTGATGAATTGGTATGTGTCTGGAATTAGAAATTAGTATGTGTCTGTTATTTCGCGCCGCGGCTGAATCATTCCCACTCGATGGTGCCGGGGGGCTTGGACGTGACGTCCAAGGCCAGGCCGGAGACTCCCGGCAGGGCCAGGATGTCGCGCCGGAGCTCGGCGACGAGAGCCTCCGGCAGGCGGGCCGGTCGGGCGGTCATGGCCCGTTCGGAGTGGATGGGTCGGATGATGACGAATTCCCGGCCCCGGCCGTCGATCCGCAGGGGGACCATCACGGTCGGGCACTGCCAGATGTCGTCGTAGACGCCGTGCCGGCGCAGGCCGTCCATGACCAGCGCGTCGGCCTCCCGCAGCAGGTCCAGGCGGTCGCGCGTGATCGTGGCGGCCAGGGGCTCGAAGGTCTTGGGCGCTCCGCCGCCCAGGTTCCAGACGCAGCGGTTGACGCCGTAGACATCGCGGAAGATCGTCCCGGCCGTCTCCACGATCTTGTCCCAGGGCTTGTCCGAGGAGAGAAGGACCGGGTGCTCATAGGCCCGCAGGTCGGCCTTGACGCCGACCGAGCGGAACGGGAGAACCTCGGCCTCGACGCCGAACTTGACCGCGGCGGCCTTGACTTCGGGGACGATGCGCTCGAACTCGGCTCTATCCGCGGCCCCGGTGTTGCAGAGCAGCCGTACGCCCAGCCCGGGCCCCGGGAAGGGGTGCTTCCAGACCATGTCGCGGTCCAGGCCGAGCAGCTCGCCCAGCTCCCGGACCTCGACTTTGTAGAGCTCGGCCAGCGGCTCGATGACCCGGCCCGCCTTGATCATTTCCTCGACCAGGGGGACCCGGTTGTGGTGGGTCTTGATCGTGTCGGCCCGCTTGGTTCCGCCCGTCTCGATGGTGTCGGGGTAGATGGTGCCTTGGCCCAGCAGGTGGTCCTGGATGCCGAGGCGCCGGGCCTCGCGCTCGAAGACCTCGATGAAGGAGTTGCCGATGGCCAGTCGCTTTTTCTCGGGCTCGACGATCCCGGCCAGGGCTTTCAAGAAGTCCTCCGAGGCGTCGATGAAGTGGAGGTTCGTGCTCAGGCCGGCGGCCCGAAACCGTTCCATGACCCCGCGGCTCTCGTCCTTGCGCATCAGGCCGTTGTCGACATGCAGGAGATGCAGCCTCTCCGGGCCCAGGGCCTTGCTCAGCAGGACGGCGCAAACCGTGGAGTCGATGCCGCCCGAGGCCAGCAGGAAAACCGACTGGCCTCCGACCCGCTCCCGGACGCGGCGGACCTGTTCCTCGACGTAGTTGCCCATGGTCCAGGTCGGGCGGCAGCCGCAGACGTCAAGGACGAAGTTGCGGATCATGGTCTCGCCGTGGAGCGTGTCGTCGACCTCGGGGTGGTATTGGAAGCCATAGCGTTTGAGCTTGTCCGAGGCGATGGCCGCGAAGCGGTGGACCTCGCCCTCCCGGCCCAGCTTGGAATATCCGATCTCCTCGAAGTCCGGGCCGATCTCGGTGACCGTATCGAAGTGGCTCATCCAGACCTGCTCGGTCTTGCCCAGGCCCTTGAAGACCGGCGACTCGGCGCAAACGTGAAGCTCCGTATGGCCCCACTCCTTGCCGCCGTGGACGATCTTGCCGCCGTAGTGCTTGGCGATCTCCTGGTGGCCGAAGCAGAAACCGAGGATGGGGATAGGCAGGTCGTAGATGGCCTTGGTGTAGCCGGAATCCTCCCCGAAGGCCGAGAAGCTGGGGCTGCCGGAGATGATGATGCCCTTGACCTCCTGGTACATCTCGATCGGGTCCTCGGGCTGGCGGATCTCGGCGTAGACCCGCAACCGCCGCACTTTGGTGGCGATCAGGTGGGCGTACTGCCCCCCGAAATCGATGACCGCGATCGTGTCGTGCTTCATGGGGTGATTCCTTGCCGAACAATATAGCGGCCGAGTGGCGTTTAGTCAAACCGGCTGGGATCCGGGCCGGGCGATTTCTCAATCTGATGAGAATATCCGGTCTGGAGAGCGTCTCTTTCAGTAGAGCTTGGAAGCGAAAAGGCATGAGCTTGACGGAGGCGCATGATATGTACAATAATACTGTACAAGTAAGAGAACGCCCCATGTCCCTGCGCACGACCTACAGCCACGCCCGGGCGAACCTCGCCGAGCTGCTCGATCGCGTCTCCCAAGACCGGGAAACGGTCGTCATCGAGCGCCGGCGCGGCAAGGGACGGGTGGCCATGATCGCCGAGGACGAATTGGCGTCGATCCTCGAGACGGCGCACCTATTTCGTTCACCCAAGAACGCCCAGAGGCTTCTCTCCGCCCTTCGCGCCGCTTTGGCCGGGGAGGGGGCCCACCTGACCATAAATGGGCTCCGAGCCGAGTCCGGCCTTGAGCCCCACAAGCCGTGAGGCCGTCTTCCTCCCCGAGTGCCTCGAGGATCTGCGCTATTGGGTTCTCCATGATCGTAAAACATCGCTTCGCGCGCTCGATCTCGTGGAGGCCGTCCTGAGAGACCCTTTCAAGGGCATCGGCAAACCCGAACCGCTCAAGCATCTTGCGCCCGGCGTTTGGTCGCGGCGGCTCACTCAAGAGCACCGGCTGGTCTACCTGGTGAGAGACGAGTCGATCGCATTTCTCCAGGTCCGGTACCATTATTGACCGCGGCAGGCTCCTCCGCTTGCGGCCGACGGAGCGGTCTTGATATATAAGGAAGCGTCGAAGAAGGGACACCCATAAGGAAAGCCGCCGTGGTTCCTGCGGATCGTCCGCTACAAGGTCGTCGGTTGAGCTTTCGCTAAGAGGTGTGATCGTGGACGATGCGCCAGCCTTGTGAAAGCTTGCGCAGGATGATGGTAAAAACCCCCTGGCCGGTCTTGCCGGTGCCGTCGACTTTCCAGCGGCCCAGGACGTAAGCGGCCTCCGGCCCCAGGACATGGATCTCGAGGTCGCCGAACTCGAGCTGCCCCCACTGATCGCCGGAATAATTCTTGAGATAGCGGTCGAGCATGGCTTGCCAGCCGCGGATTCGATTGCCGCCGGATTGAAACGTCAGCTCTTCCGACGGCCAGTAATAAGCCATGAAGCCTCTGATGTCCTTGGCGTTCCAGGCAGCGGACTGAGCCTTCAGGACGGCCCGGATCTCCTCAGCTTGCGGATTCGCGGAGGGGGCCTGAGCCGCCGCTCCCGCGCTTGCCAGCGCGCCGATCGCCAAGCCGATCAGAATCACGATCGCTCTTCTTGTGGTCATGCGTCCTCCCCAAGCCGCCGCCGGAGTCGTTCTGGCGCGGCCGTCCTTGATCATTATATCCAAGTCCGGGCTTTGAGAGGCGCTCCTTCCACGGGGCTGGGGGGGGATGCGGCCGGCTTGGGAGTTCCCGCGAACGGGGCTATAATTCAAACTAAGCGGACGCGGGCCCAGCGGAGCCCCATCGCTATTCGGGCTAGGGAGGAGGAATCATGATCGGCTATTTCATCGCCTTCGTCGTCGGGATCGCCGTGATGGGCTATCTTTTCGCCAAGAAGGGCCGTCCGGGAAGCCCCGACCTCGCGGCTTGGGTCAAGGGCAAAGGCAAGCTCATGGCTTCCCTTGTCGCCGTCGCGGTGGTCCTGCTGCTCCTTGTCCAGGCCATGGTCATGGTCCAGGCCGGCACGGTCGGCGTGGTCAAGCGCCTGGGCGCGGTCCGTCAGGAGCTCAACCCCGGCCTCCACGTGATCGTGCCGCTGATCGACAAGGCTATCATCTTCCCAACCGTCAAGAAGACCTACGAGGCCTCGGAGCAGCCCGAAAGCAGCCAGGCCGACTATCCCGACATCATCATCTCGGCCCTGACTTCGGACGGCCAGCAGATCAAGGTCGGGCTCACGGCCCGCTTCATGATCCAGCCCGGCAAGGCGGCCTGGATTCTGCAGAACCTGGGCGACGAGCGCGACTACGTGGAGAAGGTGGTCAAGACCGAGATCCGCGGCTCGGGCCGGCGGGTCCCGACCAAGTTCGCGGCCTACGACCTCTACACCAAGCGCAGCTACGAGGCCCAGCAGACACTGTTCGACGAGATCGCACCCAAGTTCCAGGCCAACGGGCTGATCCTGGACGAGATCGTCCTGCGCAACGTCACTTTCACCTCCGAGTACGCCAAGACCCTGGAGGAGAAGCAGATCGCGCTGGAGAACATCACCACCGAGAAGAACAAGCTGGAGCAGGAGAAGATCCGCAAGGAGCAGAAGATCGTCGCCGCCGAGGGCGACGCCAAGAGCATCGATATCCGCCAGGCCGCCCTGACCAAAAACCCGACCATCATCCAGTGGGAGTTCGTCCAGAAGCTGGCCCCCAACATCCAGTGGGGTGTCCTGCCGGACAATATCATCCCGATGTTCAACTTCAAGACGCCCGGAACCGCGGACAAATAGGAGGCTAGGCTGGTGGAGCGGCTTTCCCGTCCGGAAAAAGGTTGACTGGAGGCTGTTAAAACCCGGCGGCTTCCCGCTGGTCAATCTGGGATGACGGCGCCGAAGCGGAGCACGAAGGCGACCGAGGCCTGCAGGAAGGAGGGATTGACCTTCAACACGACAGGCTGCAGGGCGTTGATGTAGTCGACCATCGTCTGGTCGATGACATAGTTCTTGATGTCGTTGAAGAAGATGCCGTTATAGCTCTTCTGGGCGATGTCCCACTGCAGGGTCTTGACCGGGCAATAGAAATACCGGGCGTCGAACCGCAGGGCCGTCGAGCGGTTCAGTTCTACGTCGACGCCCGCCCCCAGGTTGGCGCCGATGGCCGTCCAAGCCACATCGGAGATCGCCAGCTCGAGCGGCAGGGCGTCGAGGTATTGGTTGACGACGGNNCGACGGCGTTCTCGCCCACGTAGGTGACGACGACCTCGTCCACGCCGAAGCCCAGGTTGGCGTTGGCCCGGTAGGTGTTCTTGAAGAGCGAGACGCCGCCCGAGAAGATGCCCCGGACGCTGCCCTGGCCCAGCCGGTAGACGAGGTTGAGGGAGAAAGGTGTGACGTTGATGCGGCCGGTGCCTTCCCAGGCCCGGGACTTCATGTTGTCCACGTCGTTGTTCCACAGCCAGGTGAACGTGAAATAGGAGTTGGTGGGCGTCTTGACCGTCTGGGTCGCGGCTCCGACTTGGATCCCCACCCGGGGCGAGACATAGAGCGTGGCGAAGACGCCTCCGGCCAGGCCGATCTTGTACGCGGCCTCGATCGAGTTGGAATCGTCGACTTCATCCAAGTAGACATGGCTCCAGACCCGGGCCCAATAGAGAGTGTAGGTATTGGCGCCGAAAGCCACGGCTCCGTAGGCCCCGATTTCGAACGGCCAGCGGGATGCGGGGGCCTGGGCCGGGGCCAGCGAGGCCAAAACCAGAACCAGGATCAGGACGGCGCATATTTTCTTCATGTCCATGTGACTCCTGAGAATATTGAACGATTCCCCATGATAAAGTGTTGCGGTTGAAAGTCAAGCCGGATCAAGCCACGACCCGGCCGTCCCGCAGGGCGACGGTCCGGTGGGCGATGGCCGCCAGGGACGGATTGTGGGTCACCAGCAGGACGGTCAACCCCTCCTTCCCGTTGAGGGCTTTCAGGACTTGGCCGATCTCGGCGCTCCGCTGGCTGTCCAGGTTGCCGGTCGGCTC
>DFYJ01000011.1:2152-3946 GCA_002383325.1 Candidatus Aminicenantes bacterium UBA4085 | reverse complement strand
GGGCTGGCCGATTACGCGGCCCCGGCCTACGCCGCCGTGCTGGCCGACTGCGTCAGGGCGGCGGCCCCCCGGGCCGTCTTCCTCCCGGCCACGGCCATGGGCAAGGACCTGGCCCCGCGGCTGGCCGCCCGGCTGGGCGCGGCCATGGCCTCGGACTGCGTCAAGATCGAGGTCAAGGACGGGCGGCTCGTCTTCACCCGGCCGATCTACGCGGGCAAGGCCTTCCTGACCCTGGCCCTCTCGTCCAGGCCCGCGATCGCCACCCTGCGGCCCAACGTCTTCCCCGCGGCCGCAGGACCGGGCGCCGGCGAAATCGTCCGGACTGATGTCGGCCTGCCGGCCGGCGCGGAGAACGGGCGCGTGGCTTCCCTGGAGCGGGCCGAGGGGGCGATCATCGACGTGGCCGAGGCCGAGATCGTGATCGCGGGCGGGCGCGGACTGCGCGGGCCGGAGGGCTTTGCGCTTCTGCAGGAGCTGGCCTCGACCCTGCCCAAGGCGGCCGTCGGCGCGTCGCGGGCGGCGGTGGACGCGGGCTGGATCGGCCACGCGCACCAGGTCGGACAGACGGGCAAGACCGTCTCGCCCGACCTCTACCTGGCTTTCGGGATCAGCGGCGCCATCCAGCACCTGGCCGGGATGTCCTCGGCCAAGGTGATCGCGGCCGTCAACAAGGACGCCGAGGCGCCCATCTTCAAAGCCGCGGATTACGGCATCGTCGGCGATCTCTTCCAGGTCCTCCCGGAGCTCCTCAAGGCCCTGAAGGGCCTGAAATAAAATAGGGGTACAGTATACGTAATTCCCTATTTTTCCCGATTGCGGAATAGATCGTTTTCGCAAGTCGGATCGGCAGCTACTTTTCGCGGGCGCCCCGGCTTTTTCTTGTGCAGGCGCAGTCCTGTCATGGCTTCCAATTTCGTCAGAAAGTCATCGTCTCCTAGAGGGCGCCCCGTCTTCTGATGGAGATGAATCTCATCGGGGAAGCCGTCATCCTCATCCTCGTCTAGATAAGCCGCCCAATTCTCAGCGATGGGCAGGCTCCCCTCCAAATCGAGTATCGGATCTTCGCCCATTAGAAGATGCCCTCGGGCGCTGGACCATCTGTAGCCGCCGGCGCTTCTCGTGATTCCAGCTCTAACGGGATTTCGCTCCACATAACGGACGGCTCGGTACAGATAAGGCGCATCGAGGGGAAACGACCAATAGCGCTCCTGCCAAAGGTGTCCTTTCCACTTCTCCCTGGTATTGATGATCGTCGTGTATTTGCGATGAGTCTCCCCCAGGACGGATGCGAAATCGACTTTGGCACTCGGTGTAGAGACGATGTGAACATGGTTATCCATGAGGCAATATCCGAGGATCCGGAGCCCCGTTCCCTCCATATTGTCTTTGAGGATTTTCAGATAATAGCTCTTGTCCTCCTCCGAGAAGAATACCCGCTGCCGCCGATTCCCTCTCTGGGTAAGATGGTGGGGAATCCCAGGTACAATCAAACGGGCTAAGCGGGGCATTTCGCACAGGTCCTTCCTTTCAATAGACGGAGCGGAACCGCCTAGAATCTCATGGCTTGGCAAGAATCAGGGGCCAGGCAAGGTGCCAAAGGACGATTAAGCAAGGCCCGATGGGATTATTCCCTTCAAAGAACTTGTTTATATATGCCGGATTTTCGTCGCCGGCACTCAAGAGGGAATTCCGGCCCGCCGACCGTGAAGCCGAGAGGGGAGGCTCCGAACCCTTCAGACAAAAAACCGCCAGGGACGGGAGTCGGCAGAAAGAAATAGGGAATTACGTATACTG
>DFYJ01000011.1:0-2145 GCA_002383325.1 Candidatus Aminicenantes bacterium UBA4085 | reverse complement strand
CTCGCAGATGCCGCAGCCGATGCACCGCTCGACGTCGATGACCGGCGCCTTGTTGACCGCCACGGTCCCGTCCGGCCGCAGACTCTCGTACTCGATGAATTGGATGGCCTTGGGCGAGGTCGGGCAGTGCTCCTCGCAGACGATGCAGGGCCGGCCCAGGAAATAGGGCAGGCAGCGGTTCTTGTCGATCCAGGCCGTGCCGATCTTGACCACGGTCTTCTCCGGCACGGTCAGCTCCTTGATGGCCCCCGTCGGGCAGACCTGGGAGCAGAGCGAGCAGTAGTACTCGCAGTACCCGATCTTGGGCGACAGCACCGGCGTCCATAGGCCCTCCGGACCGGCCTCGCTCAGGGCGGGCTGCAGGCCGTTGGTCGGGCAGACCTTCATGCATTCGCCGCACTTGATGCAGCGGGCCAGGAACTCCTTCTCCGGCAGCGATCCCGGCGGGCGCAGCAGCTTCTCCGAGGCCCGCTTGCGGACGGGCGTGATGCGGAAGAACGGGACGCTGAAAAAGGCCAGGGCCGAGGTCAGGATGAGCTTGCGCTTGGTCAGGTCCACCGCCGGCGCCCGCTCGGACTTGAAGCGCAGAGGGAAGGTGATGGCCTTGGTCGGGCAGACGGCGGCGCACGTCTCGCAGTAGATGCACTCCGAGCCCTTCCACTCGCCGATCGGGAAGGGCTTGGCCTGGGTCGGGCACTGGATGGAGCAGAGGTTGCACTGGATGCACGTGCTCTCGTCGACCTTGAGCTTGAACAGGTTGAAGCGCGAGGCCAGGCCGAGGAAGGCCCCGGTGGCGCAGGCGTAGCGGCACCAGAACCTCTCCCGCCACAGGTTGAGCATGAGGAAGAGCAGGAAGACCAGGCCGAGGAAGAACCCGCCCCGGAAGACGGGATTGAGGGTCAGTTTTTCGACGGCCTGGGTCATCGCGTCGCCGGCCCCGCTGAGCCCGACGCCGTAGGCCCCGTCGATGGCCATCCGGGCGCCCTGGGCCCCGGCCGGGGCGACGCTCGCCGCCAGGCTGCGGGTCAGGAAGGCCAGCGGATCGAAGAAACCCAGCAGATCGAGGCTGAAGATCGCGGCCACCACGACAAAGGCCAGGATGAGGTACTTCCAGGCCAACCCGCCCTCGGCCGCCTTGCGCGGCCGGCGCAGCTTGAGGGCCTTGAACAGCCAGCTGGCGGCCTGGTGGATGGTTCCCAGCGGGCAGACCCAGCCGCAGACGACCCGGCCGAAGAGCAGGGTCACAAGCAGGGTCACGGCGGACAGGACGAAGACGGCCAGCAGGGTCCGGGCCGCCAGGCCGACGACGACCGCGATCAGCGGGTCGAAGTGGAAGAAGGTCTCCACGCTGCCGATGTAATCCTGGCCGGCATAGTGGGCCGAGAAGAACAGCCACAGAAACAGCCCGAGGAAGGCGGCCTGGCTGGCGATCCGCAGGCCGCGCAGAAAGCGGTGCTTCCTAGACCGTTCTTTTTTCAAGAGCCATCTTCTCCAGGTCGATCCGGCCCAGCCCGCGCTGGGCGGCCATCTTGAGCGAAGGCAGGTCGGCCGGGGCGATGTCGAAGAACGTCGCGGCCATGGCGTCCACCGCGACCCCGTCGCGGCCTGCGACCACCGTCTTGACCAGCTTGGTGTCGGAGGGGCGGCCGCCCTGGGGGCCGTTGCGGACCAGGATCCGCCAGGCGTCCATCACGGTCAGGGTCGGCTTGAAGAATCCGTGCAGGTCGACCACGGCCTCGTCCAGCTTCTGGTGAAGCTGGTTGCGCGGATCGCCGATGGCCCCCAGCCAGTTCTTCATGCCCAGCGTCACCCGGCACAGGCTGTGGTGCTTGGCGATGGGCACGTTGATCAGCTTGTCGGCCTCGATGAAGTCCTGGATGATGTCCCATTCCTTGAGCCACTCGCCCTTGACCGCCATCTTCTTGACCCGGCGGACGTTGACGAACGGCATCTCGGCCCCGGCCTCCTTGGCCGCCGCCTGGATGCCCGAACGAACGTAGCAGCGCTGAGCCTGGTTGGTCGTGTTGTCCATGACCACGACCTTCTTGGCTCCCGCGGCCAGGCTCATCTCGATGAGCGCCCGGACGACCTCGGGGTTGGTGCAGGCGGCCATCTCGGGGGTGCGGTCCCAGCCGATGTTCGGCT
>DFYJ01000147.1:3589-64415 GCA_002383325.1 Candidatus Aminicenantes bacterium UBA4085 | reverse complement strand
GGCGGCCGGGCAGCGGCCGGCGGAGCCTCGGGAGCGGGGGAAGCCGAGTCCACGGCTATCGACAAGGTCCTCCTGCAGTGGATGGACCGGGAGAAGATCGACGGCTTTGTCGCCTGGAAGCAGGTCCGGCATCCCGATCTGGGCGACGTCGAGATCGGCGGCTTCAAGCTCAACGCGGCGGTCAATCCGCCGGCATCCAAGATCGCCGAGATGGGCCGGGCCCACACCGAGTTCGCCCTCTATCTAACGTCCCTCTTCCCCAGGGTGGCCGTGGCCAAGCTGGAGGCGGTCCCCCAGGGCGGCGGCCTCTACCGGGTCAAAGCGGAGGTCGAGAACGCAGGCTTCTGGCCGACGGCCATGGCCCATGCCGTGGTCGCCCGGGCCGTGCGGCCAACCATGGCCCAGCTCCAGGTGCCGCCCGAGTCGATCCTCTCCGGCAACCAGAAGACCAGCTTCATCCAGTCCCTGGCCGGATCGGGCGATCGCCATAAGCTCGACTGGCTGATCAAGGCCAAGCCCGGCGAGACGCTGACCCTCAAGGTCGTGTCGCAGAAGGCGGGCGCGGACGCCAAGTCCGTCGTGCTGAAGTAAGGAGAGGCGCCATGAAAAACAAGATCACGATCATCGGGCTTCTCCTCCTCGCCCTGCTGGCCGTTCTTCCCCAAGGCGCCTTGACCCAGAAGTTCTCCGATCCGCCGTTCAAGGTCAAGCTCGACTTCAACCGCTGGCATGACACCGATGAACTCTACGCGGACATGCGCCGGATCGAGGCGGCCTTCCCCAAGATGGTCAAGACCTCCTCGATCGGCAAGAGCGCCGACGGCCGCGACATCCTGCTGGTCACGGTCAACAACCCGGCCACCGGCCCCGAGTCGGCCAAGGCGGCCATGTACATCGAGGCCAACGTCCACGGCAACGAGATCCAGGGCGGCGAGATCTGCCTCTACACTGTCTGGTACCTCATGGAGAATTACGGCCGGCTGGAGGGCGTCACCCGTCTGGTCGACGAGCGGGTCTTCTACCTGGTCCCGACCATCAACCCGGACGGCCGCCAGTATTTCATGGAATCCGCCGGCGGGAGCTCCCGCACCGGCCACGTCCCGGTCGACGACGACAACGACGGCCTGTTCGACGAGGACAAGCCCAACGACCTGAACGGCAACGGGATCATCGAGCAGATCCGCAAGTACGTCCCGGGCCGGGGCAACTACAGGATCGGCAAGCTGGATCCCCGGATGCTGGAGCCGGTCGGCTTCGGCGAGACGGGCGACTACCTGATGCTCGGCCAGGAGGGGATCGACGACGACGGCGACGGCCGGGTCAACGAGGACGATGTGGGCTCCTATGACGGGAACCGCAACTATCCCGCCGATTGGCAGCCCAATTACGTCCAGAGCGGGGCCATGGACTACCCGACCCAGCTGCCTGAAGCCAGGGCCGAGATCGAGTTCATGGACGCTCACCCCAACATCGCCGGCGTCCAGTCCTACCATAACAACGGCGGCATGATCCTGCGCGGGCCGGGGGCCGACTACACCGGCGAGTATCCCATGACCGACAAGCAGGCCTACGACGAGCTGGGGAAGAACGGCGAGCGCATCCTGCCCTTCTACCGCTACATCGTCATCTGGAGCGGGTTGTACACCGTGCATGGGGGGTTCATCGACTTCGCCAACGACGGCCTGGGCATGCTGGCCTTCTCCAACGAGCTTTGGAGCGGGGAGCAGATGTACACCAGCGCCGAGCTCAAGGAGCAGGCCAAGGACCCCGCCAGCCCCATCGCCGGGCAGAAAGGCCGCTTCTTCTTCGACGACAAGCTGGAGTTCGGCGACCAGTTCGTGGACTGGAAGCCGTTCAAGCACCCCGTCTACGGAGACGTCGAGCTGGGCGGCTCCTGGAAAAAAACAACCAGCCGGGTCCCTCCGCGCTTCATGCTGGAGGAGCTCTGCCACCGCAACATGGCCTTCACCCTCTACCAGGCCGACGAGCTGCCGATGGTCAAGATGGGCGAGCCCGAGGTCGAGAAGCTGGGCGGCGGCGTCTCGCGCGTCTTCCTCGAGGTCAGCAACCCCAAGGTCACGCCGACCATCCTGGAGAAGGCGGCCCAGAACAACCTCGTCCGGCCGGACCTGTTGACCTTGGCCGGGAAGAATGTCGAGGTCATCTCGGCCAGCACCATCGACAACAGGGAATCGTACAAGATCCGTCCGACCATCACGAGCTTCATCGATCAGAAGGACCTCAAGCGCATCCTGCTGCGCAACGGGACGCCCGGCAAGACGGCCCGGACCTTCCTGTACCTGGTCAAGGGCTCCGGCGAGGTCACGTTCAAGTACGACTCGCTCAAGGGCGGCACGGTCGCCAAGACCGTCAAGCTTTAACGCCCCGGCCCTAGCATCGTCGCCCCGTCCTCATCCTCCCGTCGGGGGGAATGGGGGCGGGTTTTTTTATTGACAAGCGCCGGCCCGAGGAATAAGAATCCCCTGACCGCCGGGCGCGCCGTCGTGCTCGCGAGTCCGAGAAGTTCCCGCTGGAGGCGATAATGCGATTCCGTCAGACTCGACTCTTTTCCCTGCTCGCGCTGTTCCTGGCGTTTGCCGCCGCAGGCTGCTCCGTCGAGACCGCCAAGAGCCCCCAGGCTCCCGCGGCCTCCGGCGAGTCCGCGGCTTTCGCCTGGACGGACGCCCAGGAGGCCCAGCGCTGGGCGTCGGAGACCCTGGCCCAGCTGAGTCTGGAGCAGAAGATCGGCCAGATGATCTGCCCCGACATCGCGGCCGGCTACATCACGGACGATGACCCCCGGCTAGCGACCTGGATCAAGCAGGCCAAGGAGCTGGGCGCGGGCATGTTCGTCCTCTACGGCGGTACGCCCCGGGACGTGGCCCATCTCCTCAACCGCCTTCAGAAGGAAGCTGCGCTGCCGCTGCTGATCTCGGCCGACTTCGAGGGCGGGCCCGGTCAGCAGGTTCTCGGGGCCAGCGAGTTCCCGGCCAATATGGGCTTCGCGGCGGCCGCCTCCGAGGACCTCATGTACCGGCTGGCCCGCATTGGCGGCATCGAGGGCCGGGCCATGGGCATCCACCTGACCTACACGCCCGTCGTGGATATTGCTGTCCGGCCGGACAACCCAGCCGAGAGCGTCCGCTCCTTCGGCGGCGACTTTGATCGCCTGGACCGCATGGTCAAGGCCTATGTCCGCGGCTACGGGGACGGCGGCATGCTGAACACGGCCAAGCATTTCCCGGGCCGCGGCGACGTGGCCGTTATCCCCGGCGTGGCCGACTTCCAGCAGGTCGACAAGCCGGCCGCCCAGTATGAGGCGCAGGAATCGCGGGCCTTCCAATCCGCCGTGGACGCGGGCGTCTCCTTCATCATGAGCGAGCACATTGCGGTGCCATCGGTTGCCGACGGATCCATGCTGCCGGCCAGCGTGGAGAAGAAGCTGGCCACGGACTGGATCCGGGGCAAGCTCGGCTTCAAAGGCCTTTTGACTTCGGACGACCTCTGGTATCCCCACATCTGCAAGCGCTTCGGCGAGAACGAGGTGGCGGTGCTGGCGGTGGAAGCCGGGCACGACATCGTCCTCAAGCCCAAGGACCCGTTCGGGGCCGCGGCCGCCCTGGCCGCCGCCGTCCGCAGCGGGCGCATCCCGCAGGCCCGCATCGACGAGGCCGTGCTGAAGCTGCTCGAGCTCAAGGCCCGCCTGGGCCTGCACAAGAACCGCTTCGTCGACGAGGCCAAAGTCGGATCGCTGGTTGGAACGCCGGCCCACCTGGCCGCGGTCCAGGAAGCGGCCGACAAGTCCCTGACCGTCCTCAAGAACGACGGCGTCTTCCCCCTGGCCGCTTCGCGTCTGGCGGGGGAGAAGATGGTTCAGATCGCCGTCCAGAAAGCCGACGGCGATCCGTCGCCGGCCGCCCTGACCGCCAAGCTGGCGGCCGCCTTCCCGGGGATCAAGTCTTTCACCCTGCGGCCGGACCTTGCCCCGATCTACTATGAGAAGGCCTGGGCGGCGATCGAGACAGCCGACCTGGTCATCGTTTCCCTTTTCGTGCCCCGCAGCCGCCTGGGCGACGCGGCCCCCTTGCGCGACGGCGACCTGGCCTTCCTCAAGAAGGTCATCGCGGCCAAGCCCAAGGCGGTGATCGCGATGTCCTACGGCAATCCCCAGCATATCCGCAAGATAGGTGGCGCGGCCGCCTTCGCGGTCGGCTACGGGGAGAGGGGATGGTTCGGCAACCAGGCGGTCTACTTCGACTCGTTCATCAAGCTGCTGAAGGGCGAACTGAAACCCTCGGGCAAGCTGCCTGTCCAGGTTTCAGACGCCTACCCGATCGGAGCGGGCATCACCTGGTGAAGCCCGCGGGGATTCAGCCGGCCAGATAGGCCAGCACGGCGTGGGCGATCGCCGTCACGACAAGCAGGAGGCCCACCTTCTTGTGAACCCCGATCTTCGGCTTGATGATCCGCAGGCCCGAGGCGGCCTGAAAGAGCACCAGGATCAGGTTGACGACTCCCAGGATCAGGATGACGGAAACGCCGGCGATGGTCATGGGGGTTCCTCCGAACGGTCTTACTGAACCGCGATCTTGAAGGCGACCGGGCCCTTGCTGCCGTGGAGGTTGCAGTGGCCCTGGGCTATGATTTCCACGGGTTTGGTGACTGTGTACTTCACTTCCCGGATGAACTCCGCGCTCTCGGGCAGGCTCTTGCCTTTAAAATCCCAGCGGGCGATTTCCACGCCGTCGGCCTTGACGGTCACCCAGTTGGTGTGGTGGAAGCCGCTGTTGCCCTTATGGGTGACGTTGATCGTGATGGTTACCTCGGTTCCGGCGGCCACGGATTCCGACGCCTTGACGGCGACGGAGGTCTTGTTGGCCCAGGCCTGGGAGGCGAAGGCCAGAACGAACAGCAGCAAGACGGCCAGAGCTTTCTTGGTCATGGTGAACCTCCTGGTTGAGAATATTCTATCATACTACCCCCTGCCGCCTCATCGCACCGAGAAGGCCCTGGTCAGCGGATCAGGTGGAAGGCCGTCTGGCGTCCGTCCAGGTAGACGGCCTTCTCGCCAGTGAAAACGATATCCTGCTCCAACGGCACCCGCATCTCGGCCAGGCCCCAGTCCGGCATCGGGCCGGTGGCGCTCAGCTCGACGGTGAAGACGCTCCAGGGAACAAGCTTGACGTCGCCCCGGCCGGGATTGTTGACCTGTTCCCAGGGCAGGCCGATAAGCGGTCCGGGCTCGTGCAGGAACAAGCCCAGCGAGTGGCTGTAGACCTTGGGGCCAGGGATGCCGACCGCCTTGGCCTTGGCCAGGGTGCGGCCCAGAAGCTCGTTGCCGGTCAGGCCGGTCTTGAACTCGCCGCAGAAGACGTCCTGTAGGCGGTTGGCTTCGGCCATCAGCTTGCGCAGGCCTTCGGGCGCCTCCGACTCGCCGGGCTTGAGGACGTAGGCCACCTCCTGGGTGTCGCTGTTCCAGCGCATGTACTTCACGCCCACATCGCAGTGAAGGTAATCGCCGGGCCGGATCGCCTTGTCATCCTTGCCGTAGGCCGCCAAAGTCTCCGAGCTGCGGGCCCGGATGGAGACGAACGGCCGGAAGGAGACCTGGAGGCCGAGATCGGCGGCCCGCTGTCTGTAGAACCAGCGCACGTCCTCGGCCGTGGTCTGGCCGACGGTGATGACCCGGTTGGAGAACATCTCGGCGATGATGGCGTGGGAGACGGCCGCGGCCTGCTCCACGATCTCGACCTCCTCGGGCAGGAGGGTCTCGCTCCAGAGCGTGGCCAACGGCTCAGCCGAGACGATCCGCGCGGCCAGCTCGGATCCTAGCGCGGCGACAATCCTCTTCTTGAGGTTGGAGGTCAGGGCCCCGGCCACCCACTGGACCTCGCCTTCATTCAGGGCGATCTTCTTGGGGTTGCGCTCCCTGACGATGCGGCCGAAGGCCTCCCACTGGCCTTCGCCCTTCTTGGCGTCGAAGGCGGCCGCGTCCCAGCCGTTCGGGAACAAGCCCTGGGTGTCGGTCCGCGAGATGTTGAGCCTTTCCACCCCCTTCTCCGGGCCGCGGTCATAAAAGGCCAGAATCTGGGTGATCGGGCACCAGTGATCCAGCGGCATCATGGTCTCGAAGACGGGGTCCAGGTTGTCCTCGTTGCAGGACAGGACCCACATGTCGATGCCGGTCTCGCGCATCATCCGGGGAATCAGGGTGTCGAGCCGCTTCTGGACGATCTTGTGGACGAAGGCGGCCTGCTCGCGGACGGGCAGGATGGCCGGTCCGCCTTTCTGGACGGCCGGTGCGGCCGAGGCGATGAAGGCAAAGGCTAGAACCGCCGCGAGAACATGAGCTTTTTTCATGACGCACTCCTAATCTCGCTTTATGCGGGATTTTCCCGATTTCTACCATGGCGAGCGGGGTGCGTCAAGAAGCCGGAGGCGGCGTCCGTTGACTTTCGGCCGCGTTCCGGCTACAACATAGTCCTGCTCGAGGCCCGAATTCCCCGGTCCGGGGGGCAAGGGCGGGCATAGCTCAATGGTAGAGTACCGGCTTCCCAAGCCGGGTGTTGTGGGTTCGAGTCCCATTGCCCGCTCTGGCTCCCCGGCCAAAGAGCCCCATGAACCAAGAATCCGGATTCTACTTGCTTCGTCACGACCGAAGGCTTCCCGGCTCGCTCAACATGGCCGTGGACGGGCACTTGCTGGCTTCTCTCGGCGAGGCGCCCCGGACGATTCTGCGCTTCTACCAGTGGGAGCGGCCGACGGCTTCGCTGGGGGCCGGCCAGACGGCGGCCCGGGTCGTCGATCCTGAGTTCTGCCGGTCCAACGGCATCGATATCGTCCGCCGCATCACCGGAGGCAAGCTGGTCCTGCACCATCAAGAAGTCACATACTCGGTGACATCCAACGATGCCGGGACCTTCACCGACACCCTGGGCGGTTCTTATAAGCGCATCTCCCAGGCCCTGGTCCGGGGGCTGGAAGGCATGGGCCTGAAGGCCGCCCTGGCCGACAAGGCTCCGCCGTTTTATGCCCGCGGGACGATGCCCTGCTTCTCGCTTCCGGCCCAGGACGAGATCGAAGTGGGCGGGCTGAAGATCGTCGGTTCGGCTCAGAAGCGCCTGGCCGGACGCTTCCTCCAGCACGGCTCCATCCCCTTGGCCCACGACGAGGCCCTCCTGCGGGCGGTCTCCCTCTACAAGGGCGAGGGCGGGATCTTGATGACGTCGCTGGGGCGGGAGCTGGGCCGGGAGGTGGACTTCGGCTGGGCCGTGGAGAAGCTCATGGCCGGCTTCGAGGCTTTCTTCGGCGTCGCCCTTCGCCCGCTCGAGATGGAGTCCGCCGATTGGGAGGCGATCCGGGCCCTGGAGGAGCGCAAGTACGCCCATCCGGCCTGGACCTTCGAGGCCCGCGAGCCCGGGGAGCCCGCTCCTCCGCGTTGATTTTCCGCGGTTTAGGTGTTAGGATCGGAGCGGTCCGCCATGAACGAAGTCGAAACACTCCTCAAGCTTGATCCGAGGGAGCTTCCGCCCCTCAAATCCCTGGCCCTGGACGACTTGCGCCAGAAGGTTCTCAAGAACCTCCACCTGGAGTTGGGCGCCGGCTCCAGCCTCTGCCTGCTGTCGCCGAATTACTCGGTCCTGCTGCCGGGAGCCGATGACAAGGTGGCCGAGCTGGTTTCCAAGCGGGAGGCGGTCCTCGATTACCTCAAGGAGGCTCTGGTACAGAACCTGGCCGTCTACTCCGTCCTGCTCGACGTCAACAGCTACTTCATCGAGCAGAACGATGGACTGGTCCTGGCCCGCCTGAAAGAGGTCAACTCCGACGGGCGCCGCTACGAGGTCCAGTACTACACCCAATCGCCCCAGGAGCTGCTGTCCCACTACGAGGACAAGATCTACATCGGCCGCGACTTTGTCGATCTTTTGAATTTCCGGCGCAAGT
Source organism: Candidatus Aminicenantes bacterium UBA4085 (assembly GCA_002383325.1). Taxonomy (GTDB): domain Bacteria; phylum Acidobacteriota; class Aminicenantia; order Aminicenantales; family UBA4085; genus UBA4085. Next base: position 56,471 of record DFYJ01000147.1, on the reverse strand, counting down.
ACTACGGCATCCGGGAGCACATCTCCGCCCTCAAAGACCAGTCGGACAAGCTGGTGGAACGGGCGTCGGAGAAGCTGCGTCGGCCGAACGACTACAAGTCCTTCTTTCAGGAGATCCGCGAGTCGGTCGGCGAGCTGGCGACCGAGAGCCTGTCGATCCTGGAATCCCTGCCGCCCCAGCCCGACTACGCCAAGCTGGACGAAAAGGACCTGATCGAGATCAACGCCCAGTATCGAACGATCGCCCACTTCCTGATCGAGCTGAATGACGAGGTGGCGGAGTTCGAGAACCTGCTACGGTTCAGGACCGAGATCGGTTTTGTCCGTTACGTGACCAAGTACAAGAAGGACCTGACCAACTTGATTTCGCTGTTCAACATCAAGATCAACGGCTGCCTGGGCCAGAGAATCGTCCAGGCCCGCTCGAAGACGCAGCTTCTCTGAGGCGCGGTGATCGCGCCGCTCTATTCCCCGTCCGCGTCCGCGCCGGTGTTTTCGTCCGAGCGGCTCCCCGCTGGGCGCACCGTCACGTCACCGTACGAGGTGACGATCGTCAGGCCCGGGCGTCCGGCGGCTTCAGGGAAGGCCGTGACCTCGGAGGAGCCGTTGGCCGACTGGGAGGCCGGCTTTTCGGTCAGACGCCAGTCGATCTCGCCGGAGACGGTCCGGGCCGAGAGGGGAGCCCGCAGCCCGGCCGGCCATTCGATGTCGACCGCGGCGTAGGAGCCTTGGACGTCCACCGTCCCGGACAAATCCTTCGGCCGCAGGCGCAGGTCGCCGTGATTGAGGACGATGACGACCGGTCCGGAGAAGTCGAGCAGGTCGACGTCCTGGTAGGATGTCGAGATGCGGATCTCGGGCCCCCCGATTTCGGCCGCCCAGACGCCCAGATCCCGGCCCTCGACCTTGAGGCCGCCGGCGATGTTCTTGACCCGCAGCGAGCCGTGGTCGTCGGCCACATCGGCCGCGCCCCGGATGTCTTCCAGCTCGATATCGCACTGGAGGCCCCGAACCCGGATGTCGGCCGCTCCCACCACTTTGATGGGCTCGTAGGAGGAACCGATCTCGGCCCGCCCGCCGACGTTCTTGACCAAGACGTCGGAGTGGTTCCCGGATACGGTCAGGGCTTTGGCCGCGTCCTCCACCCGTATCTTCTCATAGCTGTTCTCGACCAGAAGGTCGCCTGATACCGAGCGGACATTGACCTCGCCATGGGAGGCCTCGATCCGGCAGTCGCCTCCTATTCCGTCGACATCCACCGGCTCGTAGCTGGTGCGGACGACCAGCGTCCCGGCGATGCGGGCGGCCGAGACGCTGCCGTGGCTGTTGATCAGCTCGGCCCCGGCCAGGCCGGCGGCCCTGACCGGGCCGTAAGCGTTCTTGACCAGGACGGAGGTTGAGGACGGGATGATCAGCTTGAGGCCGGTCTCAAAGCGCTTGGCGGATCCATCGGCAGCCCCGGCCGACAGGATCAGCCGATCCTCGGACTGGGTGACGGTCAGGCGGAGGCCTGCGGCGGCGGCCTTGGCTTCGGCCTCGTTCTTGCGCCAAAGGTGCTTGCTGAAGACAACCTTGACCGTGTCGGTTTCAGCGGCTTCGATGGTCACGAAGCCGCGGGCGTTGGCGACCTCGATGCGGGCCGGGACGGGGCCGGGGATGTCCCGCGACTCTTCGTAGCGGAACTCCTGGCCGGACCAGCCGAAGAAATCACCTTCGCCCAGGTGCAGGCGCCCGGACTTGACCGCGGTCAGGGAGATCCCGGCCAGGATGATGAACAGGGCCAGGACGATCTCGCGGGCGCGCATGGCCTCAGTTCCGGGGCCCGGAGGCGGAATCTTCGGATTCGGTCTTGTCGCGGCGCAGGCCGGCGATGAGCTTCTGGGCGCCCCAGATGACCAGGATGACGGGCCAGAGCTTCCAGAGGTACTCCCAGGCGTCGAGGTCGATGAAGTTCTCGGCCAGGAAGGCGGCTCCGATGACGATCAGGATGATGCCCCAGATGAGGGCGTCTTTGCGGCGGGGAGCGGACATGGTGCTTCTCCTTGTTCTCGCGTCAGTCGCGCTTGCGGAGCGCGTCGAAGATGATCTTGATCCCGACCAGGATGACGGCCACCGGCCAGAAGTCCAGGATCTGGTCGAGCTGGAAGACGTTGAAATTGGCCAGCAGGAAGATGACCCCGATGGCCATCAGCAGCAGGCCCCAGAAAACCGAGCCCTGAGCGGCCGGCTTTTCGGGAGCGGCCGCGGCGGCGGCTTGGCCGGAGGCGGTGGGGAACCCGGCCGGTGCCGCGCCGGGCTCGCCGGCCGCGGCTTTGAGGTTGACGGCCTTGGCCGTCTGGACGGCGTCGATGATCTGGTAGATGTAGAAGGCGGCGAAGACGAGCGGCAGGAACGGGTGCGGGCCGCGGGGCATCATGGAGATGCAGCCGGCGAAGATGAGGAAGAAGAGCAGGGCCTTGCCGCCCTCGCCGTTGTAGAGCTGTCCGGCGCCGGGGAAGAAGCCCGAGAGGATGCCGGCCGCGGCCGGCGACTTGGGCGGGCGGTTCTGGATGATGATCTTGTCGGTCATGGAAACCTCCGTATTTGTTCGTTTGTCAATAATCGGCTCGGCCGATGGGATTAGCGGCTTTGGCTTGAGCGTAGGTTGTGTTGGCCAGATCGCCGAGCCGGTCGGTCAGGGAGCCGGCCCGGACGTAGATTTTCTCGATGGAGCTGATGCCGCGGTGGAACTGGCGGTTGATCGTCCTCTGGACGCTGCCGGGGCTGACCAGGTAAACCGAAACCAGCAGGAGCAGGCCGGAGACCGCGGCCAGGAAGGGTTGGACGGCCGGGCGGCGCAGGAAGCTGAGATCCAGGCTGAACCGTCGCCGCCGGTCGGGGATGGCCATCAACCGGCGGCGCAGGGCCGGACTCGGCTCGACTTCGGGGAAGGAGGCGAAGGCGGCCAGGGCGGCCTTCATCCGGGCGGCCAGTCCGGCGCATTCGGGGCAGGCGGCCAGGTGGGCCTCGACTTCGGCCCGGGCGGCCGGGTCAAGCTCGCCGTCGAGATAGGGGGACAGCAGATTCTGGAGCTTGTCACACATCATGTTCGTCCTCCCGGGCCGGCTGAAGAATCCTGGCCAGCTGCAGCCGGCCGCGATTGATGCGGGACTTGACGGTGCCGATCGGCACGCCGCTGATCTCGGCCACCTCTTCGTAGGTCTTGCCCTGGATCTCCTTGAGGATGACGGCCAGGCGGATATCGGCCGGCAGCCGGTCGAGGCCGGACCACAGAAGGCGCCGGGTTTCCGCTTCAGCCAGGCCGCGTTCGGGGTCGTCGCCCCCGGCCAGGGTGGGAGCCACATCCTCGAAGTCGTCCCGGCTGCGCTTCTCCAGCTTGGTCCGCCGGTACTCGTCGATCAGGTAGTGCTTGGCCAGGGCCAGCAGCCAGGCCGTGAAGTTCTTGTCCAGGTCGAATTTGTCCAGCGACCGGTAGAGCTTCATGAAGATGTCCTGGGTCAGATCCTCGGCTTCCTCACGGCTTCCGGTGAATTGGTAGGCCATGTTGAAGACTTTTTTAGAGTAGAGATCGACGAGCATCCGCCAGGCTCCCTGATCGCCTTCCAGGCAATCCTTGATGATCGCTTCCAAGTTCACTCACACCACTCCGATAGACGAGTTCCGCGGCGGCGGAGTTCCATGAAAACGCGGAATTTCCGGAGGCCAGGGGAAGGGAGGACCGGCCCTCAGCTTGTTCATTGCAATATGATTATAATCAACAATATAGGCGCGGCTCCGGCGCTTATCGGCGGCCCGGCTTGGCCGGGATGGTCAGACTGTCCCTGACTTTTCCTTCAGCGTCTATGATTTGCAGGATGACCGCCTCGTCCGTGACGTCGGCCTGGATGGCCGCGTCGGGGGGAGCGCCCAGAACCGGGAAGGAGCTCCCGTCGGGCCGGGGGGCGTTCTTGTAGAGGGTATGGTAGTGGCCTCCGATCAGGAGGTCGGCGCCGCCCTTGTTGAGGATCGGGAGCCAGAGATCCGCGATCTTGCGGGCCCCATGTCCGTCCCCGAAGGGCGGGATATGGCTGAAGACGATGCGGAAAGCGGCCCGGCGAAAAGGCTCGCTCTTGATCTCGGACTTGAGCCATTCGGCCTGCTCGGCCCGGTAGCGGTCGAAATCGGCCAGCCCGGCGTAGACGGGGGAGTCGTCGGGCTTGTCCTCGCCCGAGTCGAGGATGATAAAGCGGACCGGCCCGTGGCTGAAGGCGTAGTAGTGGCGCCCCGCGGGCGTGGGGAAAAACTCCTCGAGACGGCGGGCCATGGCGCCCCGGGTCTCATGATTGCCGCGGACCAGAACAAGGGGCGAAGCCGCGGCGAAGGAGCGGACGGCCGGATCGAACAGGCCGACGAAAACGTCCGTCTCGCGTCCGGGGTCGGCGGCATTGTCGCCGTTGAGGACGACCAGATCGGCGGTCGAAGCGCTAGTCCGAGCGGACAGCGTTTCGAGGCGGGCGGCGTTGTTATGGAGGTCCTGGAAGACGACGAAAAAGAAGCCCTTCTTGGCCGGGTCGAGCGTTCGGAAGGTCCGGATTTCGCTCACGGCCAAGGCGCCATAAACGACTTCATAGGGCTGGAAAGAGAGAATGGCTTTGGAGTGGATCCGGTAGCGGCAGGCTTGGCCCGGCTTGAGTCCGGTCAGCCGGATTTCATGGCGCAAGGTGTTCGCGTCGATCAAGCCGTGTTGAACGGAGCGGGCCGTCTGGATCAGGCCGCCGAAGCTGGGGAAGGAACGGAAGCTCTCGCCTTGGGCGTACTCCACCCAGGATGTGCAAGGCCGATCGGTGAACCAAATGATGGTCGCGCCGTCGGGCGTCGGGTTGGTCAGCAGGGGGCCATGGATGATGACGGGCGGAGCGGGCTGAGCGAAGCCGTCCGGGGAAGCCGCCAGGATCAGGACGGCCAGGAGACAAGCCTGGGCAAGCCGTGGAGGGTGCATCGGCCTTATCCATACCAGATGCCTGCGGCATGGTCAAGAATCAGCGGACGAAATAGCAGACACATACCAATTTCGCAAGCAAGGGAGGATTTTGTCACGTTAAATCCACAAAATAGATTGCAGGGCAACTAATTTTCCAGGCAGGATCAAGGAAATGAGTGTGTGTCTGCTATTTCGATCAGGGTCGCTTCTCGATATTGCCGAGGATGCGGACCGCGTCCGGCTTGAGGCTGGGAGCGAGCCAAAAGGGCTTGGCGGCGTTCCGAACATCGTTGCCCAGGATTACGATCCCGCCGCTCGCGGGACCCTCGACGGCTAAGTAGGTTTCCGTTCCGGGCCGCGACCGGCCGTCGCGGATGATGGCATCGCGGACGTCGGCTAGGACCACGGCGGGCGAGCCTGCGGCGCTCGCTATGGGCGCCCGCCCGGCCGCAAGGCCGTCAAGATCGAGCCCTTCGATGTCGCGCAGGCGCAGGGCGCTCCGCCAGGCCTCAAAGAAAGGGGCTTCCCAGACGATCTCCACGTTCCGCAGCTTGAGGTTGCGGACCCAGCGGAAGCTCAAAGCGTCGACGGTCTTGTCGTAGGGAGAGGCAGGGTCATGGGCTACGATCAGCCGGACGTTGTTCAGGGTGATGCCGTCCATCCAGCTGTCGGGGTGGCCCAGGCAGACGCTCGCGCCCCGGCCGCGGGCGATGATGTCGCGCAGAATGATGTTGCGGATGACGCCGGCCGGCCGGTCGTCTTCCTTCTTCCAGTTTTTGTGGATCTGTTTCCGCTGTTTGATGTTGAAGTGGAAGGGCTCGCCGTCGCCCCACCAGAACCAATCGTAGCGGACGCAGTCGATGGTCAGCCCGGAGATGACGACGTTCTCAACGACCCCGCCGTCGAAGTTCATGAAAGCCAGGCCGCGGTTGGATTCGGTGATGACGCAGTTGGAGATGGTCACGTTGCGGACGGCGTTCATGTTGCCGTCGCAGAACTTGATGGCGCTCGAGGCGGAGGACAGCCGGCAGTTGGTGACGGTGATGTTCTCGCACGGCAGGGCCGGCCCGAACCAGTTCATGGAATAGAAGACCAGGGCGTCGTCGCCGGTGGATATGGTGCAGTTCGATATCCGCATGTCGCGGCAGCCGTCCGGGTCGATGCCGTCGGCCCAGACTCCGTCCTTGAGGCTGGATTTGATATAGACCCCGTCGATGACCGTCCGGACACAGCCGTAGAGGTGCATCGTCCAGGAGGGGGAGTCGAGGAAGCTCAAACCCGTGATCCGCACATCCGTGCAGCGCAGGAGGAGGACGAGCTTGCCGAACTGGTCGGCCTTGGGGAATGAGCGGGTCAAGGGCAGATTCCGCTTCTCCATCTCGACTTGATTGGGGTAGATGAAGTCGTCCTCATGGTTGCCCTTGAGCCTGTATTCGTAGACGCCTTGGCCGTCGATCATACCGCGGCCTTCGAGACTGATGCCGGTCAGATCCTCGCCGTAAAAAAGGGCGTCCTTGGGGAAGGCGGCCTTGTCCTTGATCGAGTAGACGGTTGCGCCCGATTCGACAAGGAAGCGGACCCGGCTGCGCAGGAAGATCGTGCCGCTGCTGTATTCACCTGGCGGAACATAGACGGTCCCGCCGCCCGCGGCCGCGCAGGCATCCACGGCTTTCTGGATGGCGGCCTGGGCGCTGCCGGCCTTGAGCCCTGTGGCTCCGAAGTCACGGATGTTGAACACAGCCTGGCCGGAGCCGGGCCCGGCCAGAGACAGCGATGCGGACAGCAATGCGGCGGTGAGCGGAACGATCATAGGCAGCCTCCCTGGCTAAACTATCATCGGAATTAGCAGACACATACCAATTTATATTGAAGACAGTCAATAAGATAGCAAATTAAGTATGTGTCTGCTATTTTTTAGTTGGTATGTGTCTGCTGATTCGGAGGTCGCCGCAGGAAACGCCGCGCGGATTGAAGCACTTGTTGCAGGAAATGCAGTCGGACTTGGCCTTGCGGCCCAGGCGGAAGTCGGCCACCAGCCGGGGCTCGCGGATGAGCGGCCGGCTCAGGGAGATGAAATCGGCCCGCCCCTCGCGGACGACCGCCTCCATGCGGGCCAGAGTGCGGTTGCCGCCCAAACCGGCGACTGGAATGCCGAGGGCCTTGCGGAAGCGGGCCGCCGCCTCGACGAAGTAACCCTCTTCCTCCTCGGCCCGCAGCCCCTGCCAGACCGATCCCCGCCCCGCCTCGGTCATGCCGCCGCTGATCTCGACGGCATCCAGTCCCGCCCTCTCTAATAGCCCGGCGATCTCCAGGCTCTCTTCGATCTGCAGACCGCCGGGAAGGAAGTCGGTCGCGTTCAGCTTGGCCATGACCGGGAAATTCGGCCCGCAGGCGGCTTTGATGCCGGCCACAATCTCCACGGCCAGAAGGGCCCGCTTGGCCGTCGTTCCGCCCCAATCATCCGTGCGCCTGTTGGTGTGCGGCGAGAGGAAGCTGCTCAGTAGGTACCCGTGGGCGCAGTGAAGCTGGACGCCGTCGAATCCCGCCTCCCGGGCCCGTCGGGCGGCCCGTATGAAGTCGTCCATGACCTCGCGGACTTCAACTGCCGTCAGCTCACGCGGCGTCAGATCGAACTCGGGCTCGTAAACCGGCGACGGTGCGATCGGCGTCCCGTTGCTCAACCTGACCTTGGTCTGGCGGCCGGCATGGGCGATCTGGAGGAAAATCCGAGATGGAAAGCGATGCACGGCTTCGGCGATCCGGGCTAGGCCCGGGATGAAACCGTCGTCATAGACGCCGGCCTGACGGGGGCTGGCTTTTCCGTCGGGGCGGACATTGGCATGCCCGGTGATAATGAGACCGACTTCACCCTCCGCCAGGCCCCGCAGCAGGCTGACGAGGCGGTCCGTGACGAAACCGTCGTCGTCGGCCATGAACTCGCAGGTGGCGGAGCGGATGAAGCGGTTGGTAACCTCCACGGCGCCAATACGCGCCGGATTGAAAAGTACGCTCTGGTTGGGGGAGTCCGTCATCGCATTCCTCTGTCTGAATCGCGATATATCTGTTTTGAAAACCCAGGCCATTCTCCTATATTCTAGGGGGGTGACGCAACGCCCCCCGACCCCTTGTAGTTAGGTAACTTGGAGATGGACGAACAACAGCTGATCGCGCTGGTCCGCGACGGAGACCAGTCCGCCTTCGGCCAGATCGTCTACCTCTACAAGGACAAGATCGTGAACTTCCTCTATCAGCTGACCGGCGATTACCAGAAGGCGGTCGACCTGTCCCAGGAGACGTTCCTGCGGGTCTACTTCAAGGCCGACAAGTACCGGCCCATCGCGCCGCTGTCGTCATGGATCTACGCCATCGCCTCCAACTTGGCCAAGACCGACCTGAAGAAGAGGCGGCGGATGCCGATCGTCTCGTTCGAGGATCTGCCGCCGGCGGCGGGCCCCAGCACACCCAGCGCGGAGATCCACGACTCGGGGCTGACGGCCAACTTGCGGCAGGCCCTGGACAAGCTCAACCCCCGCTACCGCATTCCGATCTTGCTCAAGGACATCGAAGGCTACTCCCAGGAGGAGATCGCCTGCATCATCCAGCGGCCCGTCGGGACCGTCAAGGCCCGCATCAGCCGCGGCCGGGCGATGCTGAAAAAGTCGCTCCTTCTGGCCCGCCGCGATGGATCTTCCTCGCCCTCCACGGAGATGCTCGATGAACGATTCTGACGATCTGATCAGGCTGGAGCGGGTTTCAGCCCCCGCGGACTTCGAGGACCGGGTCCTGGCCGCTCTGGCCGCCCGGCGCCGGGAAATGCCGGCCCGCCGTCGGGCCCTGGCCCTGCGCCGGGCCGCCGCCGGCTCGGCCGCCCTCTTGACGGCCGGCTTGGTCGCCCTGACCCTCGTTGTCGGCCGCGGGCCCACGTCTCCCACGGTTCTGGCCGAGGCCGACGCGGCCGCCAAGCCCTATCCCATCATGGAGCCCGTCAATTACCGTGGCGACCTGCAGGCCGTCGGGAACGAGCCGGGCGATGTCTATATCCTGGAACGCGTGTCCGAGGCTTCCCCCACTCTCATCAAGTACTAGGAGGTTCGGTGATGAACACCAAGTTCAAAGCCATCACGGCTCTTTTCGCCGCCTGGACCCTGGCCGCAGCGGCCTTCGCCGCGGACGGCTTGGCCATCGACGAGAAGAAGGTCGAAGAAATCATCAAATCGACCGCCCCCTCGGTCGTCCGGGTCGAGGTCCGCGAGGTCGGCATGCGCAAGATCGCCACCGGGGTCGTCATCGACAAAGACGGGACGATCGTCACGACCGCCCTCATCTCGCCCCGCGATCGGAAGATTCAGGTGACGACGGCGGCCGGCAAGATCCACGAAGCCGTCTTCAAGGGCTTCGACACCCAGACCGGCATCGCCGTCATCCAAGTCAAGGACGCGGGCCTGCCGGCCCTGGCCCTGGGCCGGACAGCCGACCTGCGGCCCGGCGTTTGGATCGGAGTCGTCGGGCTGTCGCCCGAGAACACGCCATCGATCACCCAGGGCATCGTCTCTTCGGCCTCGCCCGAGAGGGTCCGACTGAACGTCTGGGTCGTCCCCGGAACGAGCGGGGCGCCGATCGTCGGGGTCGACGGCCGGATGGCCGGGCTCCTGCGGGGCGCTTATTTTGACGAGTCCCCGGTGGCCTTCGAGTTCCGCGAGGGAACGACGGTCGGCTCCGGCCTGGTCATCAGCCGCGGCGAGGCCCCCTCGGCCGGGATGGCCCTGGCCGTGCCCATCGACCTGGTCGTCTCGGTCGCCGCCGACATCCGCAAAAACGGCCGGGTCATGCGCGGCTGGCTGGGCGTCTCGATCGGCGAGTCGGACGGCCGTCTCCAGGTTGCCGCAATCGACGCCAAGAGCCCGGCCGAGCAGGCCAAGCTCAAGCCCGGCGACATTCTGCTCGAGCTGGACGGCAAGCCTCTGACCTCGGGCGTCGTCCTCGCTCAGGAAATCCGCTCGCGCAAGCCGGGCTCCGAGATCAGCCTGGGCCTTGAGCGCGACGGGAAGCCCATGACCGTCAAGATCAAGCTGGGCGAATACAGCGAGGCCGATGCCCGGCGCGAGCTGGAGGTCCTTTTCCCCCGGCTCTTCCCGCAGACGATGCCCGGCGGACCGGACAAAGGGGCCAGAGTTCGGCCGCCGTCCGAGTCCCAATCCTACCGCTGGGAGCGGCGCAAGTACATCGGCGTCTCGCTGCAGGAGATGAACCCGGAGCTGGCCGAAGCCTGGGGAGCCAAGGACGGCTACGGCCTCCTGGTGACGTCGATCGAGGCCGACGGCCCGGCCAAGAAGGCCGGCCTCAAGGTCGGCGACATCATCCTCAAGGCCGACGGCAAGAAGGTGGAATCCATCAACGACCTGAGCGGCCTGCTGCAGGACAAGAAGAAGGGCGACAAGGTCAAGGTCGAGTATGTCCGCGACAAGAAGGCCCTGACCGCGGATGTCGAGATTGGAGAGGACGAATCGACGGGCAGCTTCCTCTTCCGCCGCTCCCCGGAGGAATCCGGGGGGCAGGGCTGGGAGGAGCTTCAGGCCGAAATCGAGAGCCTGGCCAAGGGAGCATCCGGGATCGGCCCGGACATGCTCCAGGTCATGCGCACCCCCAGGAACATCCGCTGGATTTGAAGGAAGCCGGGACTCCGTTCCCGTTGGCCCTACCCTCCCCGGGAGGGTAGGGCATTTTTATTAGTTTCTTCTCCCACCTCCGGGAAGGTCGATCCGGGGTATCGTCCCGGCGGCTTCGGGCGCAACTCGCCTTTTCCCACAGCTCTCTTCGGCGCCTACGGAACTCCGCATTCAAGACCTACCGATCACAGAGACCACCCACTCCATCGCGGTTCCGTGAGATTGTCGCGTGCTCAAACATCCCTCGGCGCCCGCGGAGCTTGCGCAGCCCTTGAAGGGACGTCGCTTCGACAGTCCCCGCAAGGGCTGGGTGCCCTCAGAGAGCTGTGGAAAAAGGCTGCGCCCTTGCAATTTCGCCGTTGGCCGATACCCCGCACCGCCCTGGCTCCCCCGGAGATGGGAGGAAGCACCTATTCTAAAGCCCGGACCAACGGTCGAGGTAATCCTCCAACTCTTCGGGGGAAAGCCGCGGTCCGTCGAAGAAGCCGCGATGGAGGCGCTGGCGGACAGCCTCGTAGGCCACGATCCCGACCGAGACGGACAGGTTCAGGCTTTGGACCATGCCGAACATCGGGATCTTGATCCGAATGTCGGCGGCCGCCAGGGCTTCGGGCGAGATGCCGTCCTTCTCGCCGCCGAAGACGACGGCCGTGGGGCGGGTATAGTCCAGCGAGGTGTAAGGGACGGCTTCCGGGCCAAGGTGGGTGACGGCCACGACGAAGCCTTCCGCCTTGAGAGCGGCCAGGCAGGCGGCGGTCGAATCGTGGAAGCGGATGGACAGCCACTTGTCGGCCCGGGTGGTGATGGCCTCGTTGATGGGCATGGGCTGTCCGGCCGACCCGATGACGTCGATGTTCATGATGCCGGCCGCGTCGCAGGTCCGCAGGACGGCGCTGGCGTTGTGGGGGTTTCCAACTTGCTCCAGAACGATCCGCAGGTCCGGCTGGCGGAAGCCCAGGACGCTCTTGATCCGGTCCAGGCGCTCGGGGGTGGGCATGGGCTCGTCCTCAGGGATGGAGATGGGGCAGGAACAGCATCTTGGCGGTCAGGATCAGCCAGACCAGGACGGCCCCCAGCAGGGCCCGGTATTCCTTGTTGCGGAGGTACTGGCTCCAGCGGAAGCGCTCGCCGCCGCGGCCGGGCGCCGGCTTAAGGCGGGGGAAGAACAGGGGCACGGACTTCTCGTAGTCGCCGTACTGCTCCGGGAAGAAACGCCGCATCCGCTTGCGCTCCTCAAGGATCACGTGGGGGTAGAACAAGGCGAAGTAGAGGGCGAAGACCAGCGCCCCCCACCAGGAGTTGGTGGCGACGGCGACCCCCAGGCCGAGCAGGAAGTTGCCGAAATAGAGCGGGTTGCGGCTGTGGCGGTAGGGACCCGTCCGGGCCAGGGTCCTTTCCTTGTGGATATGCCCCGCGGCCCAGGCCCGAACGGCTAGGCCAAGGACGGCGACGGCCGCTCCGATCAGGAGGGAGCGGACGGTAGGAGCGGCTACGGCCGCAACGGCCAGAAGAGCCAGGGGTCCCGAGCGGACCCGCCAGCCATAAAGTTTCTCCCGCAGCTTGGCTTCAGTCATGGTCGGCCAGCGCTTCCTCGATCCGGGCGGCGACTTCGCCGGCTGTGATCGCCTTGAGGCATTCGATCGTCGCGCAGTCGTGCTTGTAGCAGCGGCTGCAGGCCATCTCGTGGTGAATGACCTTGTCGCGCGGGTGGAACGGCCCGTTGCGCCGGGGATCGGTCGGTCCGAATAGGCCGACGATCGGCACATCCAGAGCGGCGGCTGCCTGCAGGGCGAAGGTGTCGCCGCTGACGAGCAGGCTGGATGCGGCGATGAGGGCCATGCATCCCTTGATGTCGATCGGGGGAGCAAGCGGCGCCGATGCTCTCCCGCTGCCGCCTGCAACCTGCTCAGCCAGGGCTTTTTCCTCGGCCGATCCCCAGAGCAGGACCGGGAAGATTCCCGGCCGGGCGACGGCCTGGATCGTCTCAAGCCAACGCTCGGGGTCCCAACGCTTGGTCGGCCAGGCGGCCCCGACATTGAAGAGAATGACCCTGGCCCGACCGTCCCAGCCGAGATCATGCAGGATGGTGCGGGCGGATTCCAGGGCTGAGGCCGGCACCGTCAGGGGAAAGACAATCTCGTTCTCTTCGATCCCCAAGGCCGCAAGCAGGTGGATGTTCTTGCGGATGACGTGTTCCGTCTCGGGGAACGGGGCGGCTTGCTCCGTATAGAAGAACCGGGCGGCGGGCTCGCGCAGATTCGAGCGGTGAAATCCGATGCGCCGCCGGGATCCGGACAGACGGCCGATGAGGCCCGACTTGAGCAGGCCTTGGAAGTCGAGGCTGGTCTGGCCGGGCGCCTTTAGGGCGAGGCGCCAGCCCGGCGAACCGGTCGTGACGATCCCATCGAGCCCTTTGACCCAGTCCAGGATGGCCTTGCCCTTTGGCCCGACGACCCAGCGGATCGAGGCCTCGGGCCTGTGCTTGCGCAGGGCGGCCAGGGCCGGCAGGGCATGGACGATGTCGCCGAGAGAGCTGGTCCGGACAATCAGGAAGCGCTCGCTCACCGTGCCCTCCTCGAAGGGGCTTTCGCGGACAGCTTCCTCAGGATGCGGGGGATGACCTCGGAAGTCGAGCGGACCTTGGGTCCGCCGGCGATGGCGATCCTGCCGCCATAAGAGAGGACGACGTCCCGCTCAGGCACGGTTCGGCGGGTGTAGTCCGATCCCTTGGCATGGACGTTGGGCTTGAGGGCCAGGAGGACACGCTCCACATTCGGCTCATCGAAGATCACGACGTGATTCACGCAGGCCAGGGCGGAGATCATCGCGGCCCGCTCGACTTGGGGCAGGATGGGCCGGCCGGGGCCTTTGAGCTTCTTTAAAGAGGCATCGCTGTTCAGGGCTACGACCAGGACGTCGCCCTGGCGGGCCGCGGCTTCCAGGTAGCGGATGTGGCCGACATGGAGGAGGTCAAAGCCGCCGTTGGCCAGGACGACGCGGCGCCCGGCGCGTCGATGGCGGGCCGCGGCGGTCTTGAGCTGGGCCAGGCTGATGAGCTTGTTCAAGGTTCGCTGACAAGGGCCTGCTTGAGCTCGATCGGTGAGAGCGTCGCCGCGCCTTTCTTCATGACCACGATGCCGCCCGCGGCATTGGCCAGACGGGCCGCGTCGGCGAACGACGCCCCGCCGGCCAGGGCCGCCGTCAGGACGCTGATGACGGTGTCGCCCGCCCCGGTGACATCGACGATGTCCGTCGGCCCGGAGACCGGCAGGAAGAGCGGCGGGCGCCCCTTCTCGAAAAGGGCCATGCCTTTTGAGCCGCGGGTGATGAGCATGGCGGGGGAGCGGAGCTTGCGCAGAAGGGAGGCCCCGGCCTTGCGCACGGCCGGCTCGCCGGTCGCGAGCGAAGCCTTGAGCGCCTCTTCGACTTCGGGCTCGTTGGGTGTCGCCAAAGTCACGCCGGGAAAGCGGAGCAGCCGATACCGGGAATCCAGGGTTACGGGCTTCTTGCGGGCCTTGAAGCTGGCCAAGGCGGACGGGAACAGATCCTCCAAGATGCCGCCGTAGTGGTAGTCGGAGATAATCAAGGCATCCGCAGTCTTGGCGGCTTTAGCCAACGCGGACCGAAGCTTGGCCTTCCAGGCGGCCGTTGCCGGGACGGTCCCTTCGCGGTCGATGCGCAGGATCTGCTGCTTGCGCGTGTTCTCCTCGCCGGCCAGGACCCGGGTCTTCAGGGGAGTGGCGAAACCCTTCAGGGGGAAAAGCGAGCGGGTGTCCGCTCCGGCTCGGCCGAGGATCGAGGCGATCGTCCGCCCGGCTTCGTCGTCGCCGACGGCCCCGATCGGAACGGCTTCCACTCCCAGGGCCAGCAGGTTGAGAAGAGCGTTGCCGGCTCCGCCCAGGGCGGCTTCCCTTTTTTGAAAGGACAGAATGAGGACGGGGGCTTCGCGCGAGATGCGGCGGGTGCACCCGGTGATGTACTCGTCCAGGATGAAGTCGCCCCAGACGGCCACGCGGAGGTGGGAGAGCTTGTCGACGAGGGAGAACAGGCGGCGGGTTTCTTCGTTCATGGCGGTTCGCGGGCCATTTTAGTCGGATCGGGCGGGAAATTGCAAACGGCCGCCGGAGGTTGAAAAAACGGCCCGAATCGTCTATAACACATCCGGCGCCGGAGTGGCGGAACTGGCAGACGCGCGGGACTCAAAATCCCGTGGACCGAAAGGTTCGTGTGGGTTCGATTCCCTCCTCCGGCACCATACTTGCCTTGGCTGGGCAGATACACGAAGCCTCTTTCGTTTTCTTGACATCGGTCGACAGCCGAAATATCCTCGCGCTGTGACTGACACGCCCGACTTTGCGGCTCGGAGCGCGAATTCCGCCGCCGGCGGCTGGTCCGGTTTCTACAGCGACAGCGACTTTGACATGGCCAGGCTCATCCGAGTCGCCACCCTCTATCAGGCCTATCTCCAAGCGATCGACGATTATGCTCCAGGTCGCCGGGGCTTGGAGATCGGGACGGGCACGGGCTGGGCGGCCGCCTATCTCTCCCACGAAGGATATGAGATCGCGGCCATCGACCGCGACTCGGGGATCCTAGCCAAGGCCGTCCGGCTCAATGGGAAATTCGGCGGGACGGCCCGATTCCTGATCATGGATCTGTTCCACCTCGGGTTCGGTGCGGAAAGATTCGATTTCGCCTTTCACCAGGGGGTCCTGGAGCGTTTTCCGGAGGCGGAGATCCGGATGGCGATCCGGGAACAGCTTCGCGTCGCGAAGCGGGTCATCTTCTCGGTGCCCGCTACAAGAAAAAGGATTTCGGGGACGAGCGCCTGTGGCCCAAGGAGAGATGGCTGGCCATCCTCGCCCCGTTTGAGGTTGTCCATGCATTCGGCTTCGGCTACACCCATGACGCAGCCAGACTCTGTGGCTTGATGACGCATCACCCCCGATTCCGCCGGAAAGCCTGGGCCGCGGCTCTGGGGAGGCTCAACGACCGATGCTTCGCCGGCGAGCTGGGATTCGTTATTCAGATCAAGGCGGGGTGACCCGACATGCGCGAGAGTCCCTCTTCCGCCCGCCGCCGCCGGTCCCGGGCCGAGGTCGTTACGGCGTTTTTAGCTTTAGCGCTCTTTCCCGGACTCGGCTGCCGGAGCAAGCCGGGGCTAGCCCCCTGGTCTTCCCGCGCATCGGCCGACGAGGCCGCCGGCTACGCCATCCAGGTCGGCGTCTTCGCCTCCGAGGAGAACGCCGTCCGGCTGACGCGGGCCCTGGAGGGCCGGGGATTGGATGCCTTCTTCTTCTCCCACGAGTCGGGCTTCTTCAAGGTCCAGGTGGGGAGTTTCACGACCCGGGCGGCCGCGGAGAAAACGGCCCGCGGACTTCTGGCGGATGGAGCGATCGACGAATACTTCGTCGTCATGCGCCGGCCGACTCCGGTGCTGCCGTCCACCGGGCCCCCGCGGCCGGCCGAGGAGGCTCTTCGGGCCGGCCTGGTCGAGACGGCGCGCAGCTTCCTCGATTATCCCTATGCCTGGGGGGGCACGACCGCCGAGAAGGGCTTCGACTGCAGCGGCCTGGCCATGACCGTCTACCGTCTCAACGGGATCACCCTGCCGCGCTCGATAGGCGAACAGATCAAGGCCGGCCGGCCCGTCGGCCCGGATGCCCTCGAGCCGGGGGACCTGGTCTTCTTCTCCGCCCGAAGCCGCGGAGCGGCGTCCCATGTCGGGATCTACATCGGCGGCGGGCGGTTCATCCATGCCCCCGGCCGAGGCAAGACGATCCGCACGGAGGCCATGTCGGCCGCTTACTTCGCAGCCCGTTTTGTCGAGGCCAGGTCGTACCTTTGATGTTCCGATTCCGCGGCTTTGCGCGGAGACCCGTTTCGCATATAATTCCGCCGATCGGATCATCCGCGCACCGCGGGGAGGGAGCAAAATGAGAACGAAGCTTCGTGATCACGAAACCATCCTGTTCAACACCCGAACCCACTGGCTGACCGTCTGGAAGGCCTTCCTGATCCTGCTGCTAGCCGTGGGATTCGTCGTTCTGGCCTTCTTCGTAGCCGAGCCCGGCCCCGGCAATAAGACCCTGCGGACGGCCAGCCTGATCGTCCTGGCCCTGGCCGCCCTCTATTTCGCCTATCGCGAGTGGTACCGCCGGCGCGACATCTGGGTCGTGACCAATCTGCGGGTCATCGACGAGGAGGGGATCTTCACCCTGGAGAGCAAGGAAAGCCCCATGGAGAAGATCAATAACATCTCCTACCGGCAGACCATCCTCGGCCGCATCCTGAACTTCGGCGAGGTCGAGATCCAGACCGCGGCCATGGACGGGGCCACCCTCTACACCATGATCACCAATCCCAAGAAGCTCGAGGTCACCATCGCCAAGGCCAGGGAGAAGCTGGCTCGTGAGATGATGAGGGCTGCTCCCGGCACTGTCGGCCAGGCCTGATCAGGCTCTCTCCTGAGGCGGCCCATGGCCCAACAGCGCCTGATCTCGCTGGACGCCTTCCGCGGCCTGACCGTGGCCGCCATGATCCTCGTCAACAATCCCGGATCCTGGAGCTTCGTCTACGCCCCGCTCCGTCACGCCCCCTGGCATGGCTGGACGCCGACCGACCTGATCTTCCCTTTCTTCCTGTTCATCGTCGGCATGTCCATGGCCCTCTCCCTTGGCCCGCGCGCGGAGGCCGGCCGCCGGGCCGGGCTCATTCCCAAGATCCTGCGGCGGTCGGTCCTTTTATTCGGCGTGGGCATGCTGCTGCACCTCTACCCCAGATTCCGCTTCGCCACCATCCGCATCCCGGGCGTCCTGCAGAGGATCGCCCTGTGCTTCCTCGTCGGGGCCCTGATTTACCTGGTCTTCAAGCCCAAAACGCGCGGCGCCCTGGCCATCCTCCTGCTCGTCCTCTACTGGGCCCTGCTGACCTTCGTCCCCGTCCCCGGCTTCGGACCGGGCGTCCTGGAGGAGAAAGGGAATCTGGCCGGTTACATCGACGGCCTCTTGCTCCCGGGTCACCTCCACAAGCCTCACTTCGATCCCGAAGGACTGCTGAGCACGCTGCCGGCCATGGTCACCCTTCTGCTCGGATCGCTGGCCGGCGACTGGCTCCGGACCAGGAACACCAACACCCGCAAGACCAGGATGATGCTCCTGACCGGCATCCTCCTGACCGCGGCCGGCCTTCTGCTGGACCGCTGGATGCCCATCAACAAGCCCCTCTGGACCAGCTCCTATGTCGTCTTCACGGCCGGGGCGGCTCTCATCCTCTTCAGCCTGATGTTCTCCCTTTTGGAGGGTCCGCGCTGGACGGGGTGGGCCTGGCCTTTCCGGGTCCTCGGCACGAACGCCATCCTCGTCTTTGCCGGCTCGGCCATCATGGTCAAGACGCTCCTCCTGATCAAGATTCCGGACGCGGGCAAGACGGTCTCGCCCATCGCCTGGCTCTACCAGCACGCCCTGTCGCCGCTGGCCGGTCCCTACTTGGGCTCGCTGCTCTACCCGATCCTGCTGCTCGCGGTCTGGGTCCTGTTGCTCTGGCCCCTCTACCGCCACAAGATCTTCCTCAAGCTCTAGCCTCAGCCCGTTCCGCAAGGAGAAGACCATGACAGGCACCTGTTGCCGCAGCCGCCGGTTTGGCGTTCCCGCCTTGGCCGTCATCCTGGCCTTGGCGGCTGCCGCCTGTCTGAAGGAGGATCACAAGCTGGTGTCGCAGTCCGAGGGGGGGGCCCTTCTCTCTCCGGCGTCCGCCGTCAAGCCCGGCATCGAGGTCCTGCTCGAGAAGCGCCTGGATCTCCTGCGCGGGAAGAAGATCGGTTTGATCACCAATCCCTCCGGCGTCGACTCCGGCTTGCGCAGCTCCATCGACCTCCTGCGGGCGGCCGAGGGAGTCGACCTGATCGCCCTCTACGGCCCGGAGCATGGCGTGCGCGGCGATGCCCAGGCCGGGGAGCATGTGCCCTTCTACAAGGACGCCGCCTCGGGGCTTCCGGTCTTCAGCCTCTACGGCCCGACCATGAAGCCGCCGGCCGGGATGCTGACGGACATCGACGCCTACATGCGCTCTTTCGATACGAGCCACCAGGACAAGAAGCTGGAGGCCGGAATGACCAAGGGCCTCGACGCCCTGCTTTTCGACATCCAGGACATCGGGACGCGGGTCTACACCTACCAGGCGACCATGGCCTACGCCCTTCAGGCTTGCGCCGAGAGCGGCTTGGAGATGATCGTCCTCGATAGGCCCAATCCGATCGGGGGCGAAGCCATGGAAGGGCCGATCCTGGAGTATCCGAAATTCAGCTCCTTCGTCGGGCTCTACGCCTATCCGCTGCGCCACGGCATGACCATTGGCGAGCTGGCCCGGCTCTTCAACGACCAATTCCTGGACAAGAAGGCCCGCCTGACCGTCGTACCCATGGAGGGTTGGATCCGGTCCGCCTATTTCGACGCGACCGGTCTGCCCTGGGTGCCGCCGTCACCGAACATCCCGACCGTGGACACGGCCGTCGTCTATCCAGGCCAGGTCTTCATCGAGGGAACGAACGTTTCGGAGGGGCGGGGGACGACCAAGCCCTTCGAGTTCTTCGGCGCTCCCTGGATCAACGGCCACGCCCTGGCTGCCCGCCTCAACGGCCTGGGATTGCCTGGCGTCGCCTTCCGGGAACAGGGATTCATCCCGGTCTTCTCCAAGTTCAAAGGCCGGCTTTGCGGCGGCTGCCAGATCCATGTCACCGACCGCCGCTCTTACCGCCCTCTGGAGACGACGCTCCATATCCTGGCGGCGCTGAAAGCCCTCTACCCCAAGGACTTTGCCTTCCACCCCGACTACTTCGACAAGATCATGGGCACGGACCGGGTGAGGCTGGCCCTGGAGAAGGGGACGCCGGTTGCCGAGATCGCGGCCTCCTGGAAGGCCGAACTGGCCGCTTTCGGAGCCCTGCGCAAGCCGTACCTTCTCTACTAGCGAGCCGCCCCGAGCTGGGGACGATGCCGGGCGCCGGCCCGGGGCCGAATTTGCAATCATGAGATGGAATCCCTTACAATCGGTGTCTT
Source organism: Candidatus Aminicenantes bacterium UBA4085 (assembly GCA_002383325.1). Taxonomy (GTDB): domain Bacteria; phylum Acidobacteriota; class Aminicenantia; order Aminicenantales; family UBA4085; genus UBA4085. The sequence goes on along the minus strand of DFYJ01000147.1, from coordinate 36,790 downwards.
TCCCCCCGGCGGGAGCAACCGACAGTAAAGGAGCCGGCCGATGGCCTCTCAAAACGACTCCCCGTTAGCCTTGAGCAACCCCCTGACCGCTCTCCTGGACAAGCCGTCCGCGGACTTCACCCGCTCGGACTTCCTGCGGGTCATCCGGGCCAAGGGGCTGGAGCGCATCACCTTCCATTACACCGCCCTGGACGGCAAGCTCAAGGAGCTGAAGATCCCGGTGGCCGAAGCGGCCCAGGCCGATCTCGTCCTGGCCGAGGGCGAGCGGGCCGACGGATCGTCCCTGTTCAAGGGCATGGTCGACGCGGCCCTGTCCGACCTTTACGTCGTGCCCGACTTCCGGACGGCTTTCCTCAACCCGTTCGACGACAAGAGCCTGGATTTCATCTGCCGCTACTTGACCGGCGACGGCCGGCCGGCTTCCTTCACCCCCGACAACATCCTGGCCCGGGCCGAAGCCCTTTTCCGCCAGCGGACGGGGCTTCAGATGCGGGCCATGGGAGAGCTCGAGTTCTTTCTTATGAGCGAGAAAGGCGACGGGATCTACCCCGGTCAGAAGCAGCAGAGTTACCACGGCGCCCTGCCGTTCATCAAGAGCGGGCCGATCCTGAACGAGATGGTCCGCCACATCGCCCAGATCACCGGCGCGGTCAAGTATGCCCACAGCGAGGTCGGCTTCATCGACAGCGTCCGCAGCGACCTGGACGAGATCAAGAGCCGCCGGGGAGAACAGTTGGAGATCGAGCTGCTGCCCCGCCCGGTGGTCGAAATGGGCGATCATATCGTCTTAGCCCGTTGGATCATCCGCAATGTCGCCTACCAGCACGGCTGTGTCGCCACCTTCACGCCCAAGATCGAGGAGGGCGTGGCCGGCAACGGCTTCCACTTCCACATGGAGCTCCACAGGGACGGCCGTTCGGTCATGACCGACGACGACGGCAAGCTGAGTGAGCCGGCCCGGCGCTTGATCGGAGGCTTGTGCGAGTACGCCGACAGCCTGACCGCTTTCGGCAACACCGTCTCCTCGGCCTATCTCCGTCTCATTCCCAACCAGGAAGCCCCGACCCAGGTCTGCTGGAGCGACCTCAATCGCAGCGCCATGATCCGGGTCCCGCTGGGCTGGACGAACCTCCGGCATCTCGGCCGCCGCGTCAACGCCGGCGACACCGAGGAGTATAAGGCCGAGGGCAGCCGCCAGACGGTAGAGCTCAGGAGCCCCGACGGCAGCGCCATCACCCACCTCCTGCTGGCTGGCATGGTCATGGCCGCCGATTGGGCCTTCCAGGACACCCGGACGCTCTTCGGCGACGGCGGCCCCTTGGACTTGGCCGAGCGCCTCTACGTCAAGGGCAACATCCACACCGATCCCGAGCTGGTCAAGCGCCTGCCCAAGCTGCCCACCAGCTGCGTCGAATCGGCCCGTCTCCTGAACCAAAAGCGGGAGCTCTACGAGCGGGACGGCGTCTTCCCGCCGGCGGTCATCGACTATGTCATCCGCCTGCTCCAAAAGGAGAAGGACGAGGATATGAATGTCCGGCTGGCCGATCTGCCGGCCGACGACCGCCTCCACGAGACCCGCCGGATCATGCACAAGGACCTTCACCGGCACTGAGCCGGGGGATGAAAAATACTTTGGGTACAGGTTCGATGACACCGCTCGAGCGATGGCAGGCGGTCTTCCGGCGGGAGAAGCCGGACCGCGTGCCCATGGACTACTGGGCCACCCTCGAGTTCGACGACAAGCTGGCCGCGGCGCTCGGCTGCGCCACTCGACGCGAGGCGCTGGAAAAGCTCCAAGTCGATTTCGTCGTCCCGCTGAAGCCCGTCTATCGCGGGCCGGAGCTCCCGCACCGAACCGATGTCTTCGGCTGCGGCTATGCCGACATGGACTACGGGACGGGCCTCTACGACGAATGCGTCTCCCATCCGCTGGCCGGGTTCGACTCGGTCGAGGCCATCGAGCGCGCTTATCGCTGGCCCGATCCCGATTGGTGGGATTACGGAACCATCGCCGATCAGCTTGTCGGCAGCGAGGCCTATCCCATCCGGGGCGGCGGCTCGGAGCCTTTCCTCACTTATAAGAATCTTCGCGGCCAGGAGCAGGCCCTCATCGACCTGGTCGAGAATCCGGAGATTGTCCATTACGCCATGGGCCGGCTGTTCGACCTGGAATATGAGAATACCCGGCGCATCCTGGAGAAAGCCCCCGGCCGGGTGACCTTCTGCTACGTGGCCGAGGACCTGGGCGGTCAAACCGACCTGATGATCTCGGTCCGCCATATCCGCGAGTTCCTGCTGCCGGGGATGAAGCGGATGATCGACCTGGCCCACCAGGCCGGGGCCTTCGCCTTCCACCACGACGACGGCAGCTGCCGCCGCATCCTGCCCGACCTTATCGGCCTGGGCATCGACCTGCTCAATCCCATCCAATGGCGCTGCCCCGGCATGGAGAGGGAGGCGCTGAAGCGCGACTTCGGGGATCGGATCGTCTTTCACGGCGGGGTAGACAACCAGTGGACCCTGCCGTTCGGCACCGTCGAGGATGTCCACCGGGAGGTGGCCGAGAATATCGCCGTCCTGGGACGGGGGGGCGGCTACATCCTGGCTCCCTGCCACAACATCCAGACCCTGACCCCGGTGGAGAACGTCGTGGCGATGTACGAAGCCGGGATCGAGTACGGCCGCTAGGTCGCGCCGATCAGAATGCCGCGGCCTCAGCGGCTTTCGGCAAAACGCGGCGTTAACGTCCGCCAGAGAGCGTTGTACTTATCCTGTCGCTCGGCATAGAGCTTGACCCTTGACGGATCCGGCTCGGCCCGCTCGTCTCCCGTCCTGATCCAGGCCGCAGCCAGGTCGGCGATGGAGATTTTCTCCCCTCGGTCGTTCCTCCAGCACCACAGAGCCTGCAGGGCGGCGCCCAGAGCGGCGGCTTCCGGCTCGGCCAGGGTGACTACGGGCGCGCCCAGGATGTCGGCGGCCAGGCCGCGCCAGAAGGCGCTCTTGGCCCCGCCCCCGGTGGCTCGGATCTCCGAAGGCCGCAAACCCAGCTCGCGCAGGCGTCCGAACCCGTAGCCGAGGTTGAGGATCGTCCCCTCCATCACCGCACGGGTCATGGACTCCGCCCTGAAGCTGGCCCGGGTCAGGCCGAAGAAGACACCGGACGACTCGGGCAGGGGAGGCACCCGCTCGCCGTCGATGAACGGCAGGAAGAGAAGCCCATCTGAGCCGGCCGGGGCCCCGGCAGCCAGCGCGTCGCGGGCCTCACTGTCGATCGCCAGGAGGGACTTCCATAGCTCCGTGGCGTTGGTCACATTCATGGTGCACAGCAGCGGTAGCCAGCCTCCGGTGCTGTCGCAGAAGGCCGCGATCTCCCCGCGCGGGTCCTCGAACGGATGGTCGAAATAGGAGTAGATCGTGCCGGAAGTCCCCAGGCTTAGAGTGCAGACGCCCGGCGCGACGTTGCCCGTCCCGATGGCCCCCATCATGTTGTCGCCGCCGCCCGAGGCGACCAGGACGTTCTTGAAGCCGAAGTCGGCGGCGAAATCGGGCTTCATGGGGCCGGCCGGGGCGATGGGGTGATCGAGAGGGGGGAGCTTGCCGGGCAGGGACTCGTCGACGGCGGCCACGGCCTCCTCATGCCAGTGGAGGCGGCGGATGTCCATCAGGCCGGTGCCCGAGGCGTCCCCGTACTCCATCCGGGCTTGGCCGGTCATGACGAAGTTGAGGTAGTTGTGGGGCAGGAGGACCCGGGCCAGGCGGGCGAAGCGATCGGGCTCGTGCCGCTTGAGCCAGAGGATCTTGGAGGCGGTGAAGCCCACGGCCAGGCTCAAGCCGAGCTTGTCGCGGAATGCGGCCGGACCGCCCAGGGCGGCGGCGATTTCCTCGGCTTCGGCCACCGTCGATGTGTCGTTCCACAGCTTGGCCGGACGGAGAGGGACGCCGTCCGCGCCCAGCGGCACGAAGCCGTGCTGCTGCCCGGAGACGCCGATCGCCGCGACCCGGGCCGGGTCGATCGCGGCTTCCCGCAGGGCGGAGGCCAAGGCGGAGCGCAGAGCCTCGACCCAGGTGGCCGGATCCTGCTCGCTGTGGCCCGGCCCCAGGCCCGTGATCATGGCATGGGGAGCCTGGCCGCGTCCCAGGACGCGGCCGCTGTCGCCGTCGACGACCAGGACTTTGGCGCTCTGGGTGCCGCTGTCGATGCCGATGACGATCATGGCTTGTGTCCTTGTCCCTTCATCCCGTCCAAGATGATCCGGTAGGCCGCGTAATCGATCGGCCGGCGGATGTCGTGGGTCCGGTAGAGCTCGAGCCAGCCGCCTGCCGTCTTGCGGTCTTGGCGGCGCGCGGCGACCGTGCCGCTCATGATCAAGCCCTGCGAGGCGAAGGCGGCCAGGCTCCCGCGGATCCGGGCTTCCGTCGCCGCGTCCGCAAGAATGCCCTTGTCGGCGGCCGGGCGGACGGGGTCGTCGGACGGTCCGAAGTCGGACCAGACGGAGTAGGCCAGCCAGGTGCGGGCGGCGAAAGGCATCCCCAGGTCGGCCAGGATGGGGTCTCCGGCCTGCGGCGCCGTGTACAGCGCGTGGAGGAAGACGGCGGTATGGTCGGCGTGCTCGAAGTGCCCGCTGCTGAAGACGATGCGGCTGATGCGGCGGAGCCGCAGCTGGGCGATCAGGCGATCGAAGACGCCTTCGCCCAGAGGGCCGGGGCGGCGGGCCAGGGTTGGAAGCAGGGCGAAGTCGGGCACGTCGAACGGGAGGATGTTCTCCTCCGCGACCCCCAGGGCCCCATAGGCGCGCCGCGACTCGGCCTTTCGGACCGCGACGATGGTCCCCCTGGCTTCGACGGTCGAATAGCCGGCGTCGCCGCGGCAGAAGACCAGGACGTGGGGGACGCCGCCCTGCTCCGCCACCGCCCGAAGGAGATATCCGGCCCCCAGGGCCGCATCATCGTCGTGGGGCGAGAAGAAGGCGACGTTCTCTCCTCTCTCCCAGCCGGGGAAAAGAAGGCCCAAATCCCCGCTGCGGCGGTGGCCGGCGAAGTCGATGAATTCCATCAGAAGACCCGAAGAGGGGCGAGGAGCTTCTTGCGCAGGACGTCGAGCTCGGCCGGCGTTTTCGTGTTCCAACGGGCGATGCGGTAGGCGTTCTTCTCGTAGAACAGGCTTCCGGCCGGCAGGGCGGTCAGAGTCGTGCTTGTCGCGAACTCGCCCCAGGTGTAGAGCCAGGGGCGGACCCAATAGACATAGTCGGCGTCGGAGGGGGCGTAGAAATAGGTTCCGGCCTTGAGGGGCATGCCGCCGCCGAGGTCGAGGTTGCTAGCCGAGGTCTCCAGGCGCAGGCTGAAGAAGCCGTACCCTTTTTGGCTGTGGACCAGGCCGACCCATTCCGGATCGGCGGGGGTGATATGAGCCAGTCCGTAGGGCTTGCCCGGCAGCTCCTTGAGGGGCATCTGGACGACGGTCCCGTCCGGGAGCTTGTAGACAAGGGTATCGAAGAGCTCCTTGAAGAGGACCATCTCGTCGTTGCGCAGGGCGACGACGCCGAGGTCCTTGTCGACCCGCGTCCGGGTCTCGGCGATGAAATATGGCGCGCCTTTCTCCAGGGTGTACTTGACCTCCAGGAAGACGTCCTTGATGCGGGGCATCGGCCCCTTGCGGGCGTTGAGGTAGACGAGAGGCCCCTCCAATTCGGCGGAAGACTGGGGCGGCTTCCAGTCGAAGGAATGGTCCCAGGCGATGCCGGGAGTGAAGACATCGGGATTCCAGTGGATGACGCCGGCCTTGTTGGCAAGCTTGACCCCGGCCTCTTGATCCTCGATGGTCAGGATCTGGCCGCTTTGGGGGCTGAAGGTCAGGACAAGCTTCTCGCCCGCTACGGTCTTGCCCAGCCCCTCGCCGGTGACCTCGAAAGCCGGCGGCTGAAGCGGGCCGGCCTCGGCTGCGAACACCCGAAGAAGCTTGTCCTCCCGGGGCGCGCAGTCGACGGAGACGGCCAGCGCGACGGTCCGTGTCCGGGGATGGGTCTTGGCCTGGGAATCGGGCGGCACGGAGTCCTTGCCGTCGATGATCTGGCAAGGCAGCCGCCGGTCGCCGTCATAGACCGCGATCTCGTCGACCGGAAGCCGTCCCAGGGGCGCTGTCACAGTCAGATAGACAATCTCCCCACGGCGGGCGATCCCGGCCGTCTCCCGGACGAAGAAGGCCTGGGCGTATCCCTCCTTGGCCGAAAAGGGGATGCCCCCGGCCGCGGGGGATGTGCCCTCCATGGCCAGGAGCTTGGGCCCTTCGGTCGGGTTTTCGGCGACATGGAGGAAGGCCCGGTAGGCGGTCTTGGGCCGCCAAGCATAGCGCAGCCGGACTTCATAGGCGCCCGGGGCGAGGCTCTTGGACGAGTCCACCGGCTTGCCGTTTTGCAGGACCTGAACATCCGGCCAGGGATTCCTTTCGGGGATGTCGACGTCGAAGATATGGAAAGCCGGGCCTTTGGCCTCGAAACCAGCCTTGATGAAATAAAAAGGCTCGGCCGGGGTCGGGGCCTGGAACGTCAGCGGGATGGGCGCCGGCCGGGAGCCGGCGAGGGCGGGCGTCGCCGGTCCGATGACGAGCAGGGCCAGGGCCAGGGCGAAAACGGCTTTTTTCATCACAACCTCTCCTTCCGGATTGGATCCGTTCTCTAGGCGCGACGCGCTCGGCCCGGAGCCGTCGGCCGCTCCGAATGCCCGGGCAGGGGCCGGTGATAGGGGTTGACCGACTCCTCGGGGATCTCCATCAAGTCGATGCCGGCCCAGGCCTGGACGTCGAGCGGCATGCGGTTGAAGACGCCGACCCGGCGTCCGGACTTCCAGAAACCGTCTTCGATGACGGCGTATTCGACCGGGAAGACGAGCCGCTTGCGCTCATCGAACCCCAGGAAAGCCACGTCGATCATCAGGGCCGCGCGGCCGCCCAGGGGCTCGCGGCTGTAAGGCGTCACGGCCCCGAAGCCTTCCTGACACTCCGAACAGCCGGTGTTATGGATGAAGGTGTAAGGCTCGCGCGGCGTGCGCATGCGGCCGCGCAACTCCTTGAACCCGGTCGAGGCCAGGTAGGCTTTCCCCGTCGCGTCGATGGAGCAGGAAGGGAGGTCTTTCGCCGCGGCCCGGACCGTCGCCTTCCAGACCGCGTGATAGAGCCCGCGCAGGGCGGCCAGGAATTGATCCTCGGCGAAGCTCCTCTCCGCGCCGGCTTTAACCGTGCGGCGCACGACACCGTGGTAGCCGAGGAAGGAAGGGCTGACGCCCAGGGAGACCATCTCGCCGCGGCGGATGATCCGATTGGTCGCCGGGCCGATGACGCTGCGGCCGCGCGGGCCGGAGGAGACGATGGTCGGGAAGCCCGTCCGTCCGGCGCCCAAGCGCTTCATGATGTAGTCGCCGACGGCGGCTACGTCGAGCTCCGGGACTCCCGGACGGACGGCGGCCAGCATGCCCAGCAGGGCGGCGTCGGCGATCGAGGCGGCCGTCCCGATCAGATCCAGCTCGCGCTCCGACTTTTCGTACTTGAGCCGTTGCAGCAGGTCCGTGTCGAAGACGACGTTGTCGGACCCCAGGCGGCCTTGAAGCATTAAAACATGGTCGTGCGGGGCGGCCTGGCCACCTGAGCCGATGGCCAAGCGGAGCGGCCGTCCCGGCCGGGCTGGGACCAGCGAGGCCAGGGCCTCCTCGATCGTCCCGAAGCGGGCGAAGCGGTAGTCCTCGTCGGAGATCTGGAGCTCGCGCAGCAGGCCGACTTTGACCCTGGAGGTCCGGACGCAGTCCTCGATGACGTGGCCGCCTTCGGAGCCGGCCACGGCCAGGGGCGTCCCGGAGCGGGGAACCAGGACGCCGTAGCGCTCGATGATGGGGTCATAGATGCCGGCCAGCCAGGCCGCGTCGGAGCGGTCGAGCTCGGAGCCGGCCACATAGAGAAGGTCATAGCCCTTGACGGCCATGGCCTTTTGGACCGCGGCCCAGCGCTTGCGGAACTCGGCCGCCGTGATGCCCCGGGCCCGGTCGACGAGGGGTGCGTGCCTTGCGACGATGTCGTCGGCCAGACGGGCGCTCACTTCTTCTTGCCCCCGCCGATGGCGCCCTTGACTCCCTCCTCAAAGGGCTCGGTCAGGATGGGGGTGATCCAGCCGTCCGGGCTCTCGGGGTAGGTCTCGGCGTCCTCGGACAGCCCGAGGGGCTTCTTGAGCATGGCGAAGAGAGCGTCGAGCCGTCCGGCGAAGCCCTGCTCCTTGGTAAAGGCGAAGGGCAGCCAGGCGTTGCGATCGTAATAGAGGCTGCCCGCCTTGACCGGCAGCATCCGGGTCTGGTTGTTGGAGCCGAAGGAATAGACGAAGCCGCGGGACATGTAGTACCAGGGCCCGTTCTGGAGGTAGATGTAGGGCTGCTGCTGGGAGGCCGAACCGCCGTGCAGGTTGGGCAGGGACATGTCCAGGAACAGGCTGGCGAAACCGAGACCGCGGGCGTCGCTATAGAAGGCCACCCAGGGTGTGTCGGGGCGGAGCTTGGCGGCGTGCTTGGGGTGGAGGCGCGAGGAGGCGAAGTCCAGGGTCTGAAGCTTCCCGTCCACCCCCCGCCAGGCGGCCATGTTGAAGACGGCCTTGTTGAAGACGATCTCGGCGTTGCGCAGGGACTCCACGAACAGGTCGTTCTCGATGGTCATGACCGACTCGGCCAGGATGTAGGGGACTCCGGCGTAGAAATAATAGGTGATGGCCACATGGATGCCCTTGGGCATCGGCAGCGGGGCCTCGCGGCGGAGCGAATAGAAGACCGGGCCGGCATCCTCCTTGAAAGCCGGCTTGTCCCAGTCCGAGACGTGGTACCAGGCGTGCGGCGGCGAGTAGACGTCGGGATTCCAGTGGACCGAGCCGTTGGTCTCCAGCTTGTGCTCCAGCTTGACGGCCTTGGACTTCTCCGTGATCTCGTAGATCGTCCCGCTCTTGGGGTGGAGGACGACCTTATAGAAGGCGTTCTCGATAATCTTGCCCAGTCCCTGGCCGGTCAGCTTGAGATCCGACTTGAAGGCCGGGCGCTTGGCGGCCGGGTTGTTGTAGAAGACCAGGTAGGTGGCCTTCTGGCGGGGCTTGAGGTCGGCCAGGAAGGCCAGGCTGAACGAGGTCGTCGGGTGATAGCGGACGATCGACTTCCCGGTCTTCTCGTCCTTGTCCACCTGGGCGGTGATCTTGGGATCGTTCCATGTCCGGACGTCGTAGACCTGGCAGGGGATCTCGGTATAGACCACGTCGGCGCCGGATCTCTCGGCCCGGACCAGGCGGATCTCGTCGGGCGAACGGAGATAGGAGGTCAGGACGCCGAAGGCGGCGTGGACGGGCATCTTGATCCTCTCGACCCCGTCGTCTTCCGAGACCATCAGCGAGAGATAGCTCTTCCAGGCGGGATTCCAGTAGCCTTTTCCGGCCGGAGCCTTTTCGCGCGCGGTCAGCGTCTTGACGCCCCGCCCCTTCCCCCCGTCGAAGTCGGCCCTGATCTCGTAGGTCCGGCGGGACTCCCAGCTCCAGCGCAGCTTGAGCTCGAACGGCTTGCCGGNNATCGACGGCGACATGGGTCAGAGTCCAGGCGCCCGAGCCGAGAAGGACCGGAGCGGTCTCGAACCGGACTTTGACGAAATACCAGGGCTCACCGGCGGTCGGCCAGCCGAAATCGGCCGCCGCGGCCGGGCCCGCGGCCAGGGTCAGAAGGATGAGGACGGGAGCGAGCTTGCGCATGGGACCTCCATGGATGGACGGGAAGAGAAGCCGCTTCATTTTTATGACAAGGTGTAGTAAAAAGCAAGACGAGAGAAGGCCTGCATGCGCCTGACGCCCGTCGACATCGCGGTCATCGCCGCTTACTTCGCCATCAACCTGGCGGTCGGTCTCTATTACCGCCGACGGGCCACCCGCAGCGTCAACGACTATTTTGTCTCGGGCCGGAACGTCTCCTGGTGGCTGGCCGGAACTTCGATGGTTGCCACCACCTTTGCCGCTGACACCCCCTTGGCTGTCACCGGACTGGTAGCCCGCAACGGGATTGCCGGCAACTGGATCTGGTGGAGCATGGCCGCCAGCGGCATGCTGACCGTCTTTTTCTACGCCCGGCTGTGGCGGCGGGCGGGGGTGCTGACCGACGTCGAGTTTGCCGAGATCCGCTACAGCGGGGCGCCGGCCCGCTTCCTGCGCGGCTTCCGGGCTTTCTATCTCGGCCTGCCCATCAACCTGATCATCATGGGCTGGGTCAACCTGGCCATGGTCAAGATCCTGATGCTCACCCTCGGCGTCAGCAAGATCCAGGCCCTGCTCATCGCCGTGGCCATCATGGCCCTGACCGCCTCGATTTCGGTCCTCTCCGGGCTGTGGGGCGTGCTGGTCACCGATCTCTTCCAGTTCGTCCTGAAGATGGGCATGGTCATCGTCCTGGCTGTCTTCGCCGTCCGCTCGCTGGGCGGGATGTCCGGGCTGGTCGCCGGCGTCAAGGCCGTCGACGCAACCCGGGCCGGCCACGGATCGCTCCTCTCGTTCGTCCCGGACCTGAACTCGGCCTGGATGCCGTTTCTGACCTTCTTCGTCTACATCGCCGTCAACTGGTGGGCTTCCTGGTATCCGGGGGCCGAGCCGGGCGGCGGCGGGTTCATCGCCCAGCGCATTCTCTGCGCCAAGGATGAAAAGAACAGCCTGCTCGCGACCCTCTGGTTCAACCTGACCCACTACGCCTTGCGGCCCTGGCCCTGGATCCTGGTGGCCTTGGTGGCTGTCGTCCGCTTCCAAGGCGATCCGGCCTTCGCGGCCGATCCCGAGTCGGGCTATATCCGGGTCCTGATGACCGACCTGCCGGCCTCTCTGCGCGGGCTGATGCTGGCGGCCCTGGCCGCCGCCTACATGTCGACCATCGGGACCGAGCTCAACTGGGGCGCGAGCTACCTCATCAACGACCTCTATCGGCGGTTCCTGGCCCGCGGCCGCGGCGAGAAGCACTACGTCCGCGCTTCGCAGATCGTGACCCTCCTGCTCATGGTTCTGTCGGCCGTGGTGACGTTCTTCATGGATTCCATCGCGGACGCCTGGAAGTTCATGATCGCCATCGGGGCCGGGACCGGCCTGGTCTATCTCCTGCGCTGGTTCTGGTGGCGGATCAACGCCTGGAGCGAGGTTTCAGCCATGCTGGCCGCGCTGGTCACTTCGGTTTCCCTCCGGATCGGGTTCGGCCTGCGGGAAAGCGATCCCCTCCAGTTCGCCTGGATCGTGCTCATCACCGCGGGCCTGACCACCGCCGTCTGGCTGACGGTCACCCTGCTGACCAAGCCTGAGCCCCGCGACGTCCTGCTGGCCTTCTACCGGCGGGTGCAGCCCAGCCCGGCGCTGTGGGGGCCGGTGGCCCGCGAGGCGGAGGATGTCATCCCCAGCCGGGACGGGCTGTTCAACCTCCTGGATTGGGTTCTCGGTGTTCTCATGATCTATGCTTTTCTCTTCGGCGCCGGGAGCCTGATCTTCGGCCGCCCGGTCCGGGGATGCCTGTTCCTGGCCGCCGGATTGATATTCGGAGCGTTGATTTACATCGACTTGAACCGCCGCGGTTGGAAAACGATCGGCGGATAACGGAGACGACCCATGGCCCATCGCATCGTAACCTTCGGCGAGCTCATGCTCCGGCTATCTCCTCCGGGCCGGGAGCGGTTCTTCCAATCGGACCGCCTGCTAGCGCGGTTCGGCGGCGGGGAGGCCAATGTGGCCGTGTCGCTGGCCCATCTTGGGGACGAAGCCGCCTACCTCACCGTTCTGCCGGACAATCCTGTGGCCGATGCCGGACTGGCCGAGCTGCGGCGGCATGGCGTCTCGACGGCCGGCGTCATCCGCCGCGGCCGGAGGATGGGCATCTATTTCGCTGAGACAGGCGCCGGCCCGCGCCCCTCCCAGGTTCTCTATGACCGGGACGGCTCGGCGATCTCCGAGGCCGGGCCCGGCGACATCGATTGGACTCGGGCTTTCACCGGCGCCGACTGGTTCCATGTCACCGGGATCACTCCGGCCTTGAGCCGAAGTGCGGCCGATCTGACCAGGGAGGGCATGGCGGCGGCGAGAGAGGCCGGCCTGACCGTTTCGCTGGATCTCAACTTCCGGGCCAAGCTCTGGCGCTATGGCGCCGCTGCGACCGAAATTATGCCGGGCCTGGCCGCTCTGGCCGATCTCCTGCTGGCCAACGAGGAGGATTGCCAAAAGACTTTGGGAATCGGGATCGCTCCGGGCCCGGACGGGAGCCTCGACACCGCCTCCTATGAAAGCCTGACGGCCGCGGTTTTGGCCGCTTTCCCCAACCTGTCCCGGGTCGCGGTGACCCTGCGGACGAGCCGCAGCGCGGACCGCAACGGCTGGTCCGCCGTGCTGCGCAGCCGGAAGGGATTCGTGAAAGGCCCCTCCTACGAGATCGAGGGCATCGTCGACCGGGTCGGGGCGGGGGACGCTTTCGCCGCCGGCCTCATCCACAGCCTGCCGGCCTTCGACGACGAGGCCGGGGCCCTGGCCTTCGCGATCGCCGCCTCCTGCTTCAAGCACACCATCCCCGGCGATTTCAACCTGGTTTCGGAAAAGGAGATTCTCGCCCTGGCGGCCGGTGACACGACCGGGCGGATCAGGAGATAAGGAAGGGAGCCATGACCAAAGACGAAGCCCTGGCATTCCTTCTCGAGCACAAGGCCGTGGCCGTGGTCCGCATGTCCGACCCGGAGAAGCTCCGCCTTGCGGTGGAGGCCGTGGCTGCCGGAGGCGTGCGGGCCGTAGAGATCACGATGACCGTTCCGGGCGCTGTAGAAGTCATTCGTCACCTGGCGGGCCTTCGGCTGCCCGGCGTTCTGCTGGGAGCGGGCACGGTTTTGGACGCCGAGTCCGCCGTCGCGGTGATCGAGGCGGGGGCCGACTTCGTGGTCTCTCCGATCGCCGATTCGGGGATGATCCGGGAGTGCCGACGCTGCGGCGTCCTTGTCGCGCCGGGCGCCTTCACCCCGGCCGAGATCTGGCGGGCCTGGATGGAGGGCGCCGATATCATCAAGGTCTTCCCGGCCACCTCGCTCGGGCCGGCCTATCTTCGCGACCTCAAGGGGCCCTTTCCGAACCTGCGGCTCATGCCCACCGGAGGCGTCACTCCGGCCAATGCCCGGGCCTTCATTGACGCGGGCGCCTGCTGCGTCGGTTTAGGCACGGCCCTGCTGGACAAGGCCCTGATCGCCCAAGGCCGCTGGGACGAGTTGACCGCCCGGGCGGCCGCGTTGACCGCCTCACTGGCCTGAATCGGGCCGTCGGGATGATGATGGGCCTTTTTTCCGTTTGCATCCCTGCGCCGGTTTCTCTATAATGCGGATCAAAGAGCTTCGCTTCGCTGGCTGTGCGAATCTCACCTTCTTCATAATCCCCCTTTTGCTTGATTTCCCCTAACCCCGAAAACAGCCAGCCCTAACCCCCTCCCGGGGCGGAAGCGGGAGGGACGGGCCAGGCTGCTTCCGCTGGAGACATGACTTCGACGATGAGCGCCACGGACAAGCCCGCGCCCAAGCTCTGGACGCGCGATTTTCTGCTGGCCCTCCTCGGATACTTTTTCCTCTTTCTCAGCGTTGCCCTTTTCTACGTCTTCCCCCTTCGGCTGGAGGCCTTCGGCGCGGCCAAAGCTCGGGTCGGCCTGATCATGGGCGTGCACAGCATCCTGGCCATCGGGGTGCGGCCTTTCTTCGGCCGCCTCATCGACCGACGCGGGGGAAAAGCCATCTCCCTGGCCGGACTGGTTTTCTTCATGGCGGTGATACCCTGTTTCCATCTCGTCCATGATGCCGGTTGGCTGCCTCTGCTGCTGCGGGCCTTGAGCGGCCTGGCCTGGGGAGTCAGTATGACCGCCAGCATGGCCGTCTGCTCCGATCTGGCTCCGGTCGACCGCCTGGCCCGCTCGATCGGGGTCATCGGGGTGGCCGGCATCATCGCCAGCGCGGCCGGGCCGGCCCTGGCCGAGGAGCTGGTGCGCCGATCGGGTTTCGGGGCCGTCTACAACGCCAGCCTCCTCTTCCTGGCCCTGTCTGTCGCCTGCCTCCTGCTGACCCGGACCATCGAGCCGGCGGCCCGCGACCCGCAGAAGATGACCGCGGATCCGCTGCGCGGCTATGCCTGGGGCGCCCTGCTCCTGGCCGCGGCCATGCCCGTCTTCCACGGCGCCATCCGCGGCTCGATCGTCAATTTCATTGCCCTCTTCGCCAGCGCCGAGGGATTGGGGCGGGTGGGGCCCTTCTTCGCCGTCTTCTCCCTGGCCGCGATCGGGACCCGGGTCTTCGCCGGCGAGCTCTCGGACCGCTACGGCCGCAAGAAGATCATCATTCCGGCGGCCTTGCTGATCGGGGGCAACCTGTTCCTGATCTCTCAGGTCCGGTCGGCCCCCATGTTCCTGGTCGGCGCCTTCCTGGCCGGATTCGGCCAGGGCGTGATCTTCCCGGCCCTCTCGACCTACATCATCGACATCGTCGGCTTGGCCCACAAGGGCTTCGGACTGAGCCTCTACCTGGCCCTCTTCGACACCGGCATGGGCCTGGGCTCGCCTTTCTTCGGCTGGGTCTCGGACAAGGCGGGCTATCGGGGCATGTACATCGTAGCGGGTGTGTTGCTGATCCTGTCCACGGCCCTCTTCGGGCTCAAGGCGCCCAAGGCTCGGAGGGCGGGGTCCTGACGTGGTAGAATGGATCTCCAGGGAGGAGCCCATGACTCGTTCGCGTCCTTCGCCGCCGCCCGGCCCTATGAGCGGCCACGAGGCTATCGTATCGCGTCGGACCATCCGACAATACCTGGCCCGACCGATCGACCGCGAAGCCCTGCGGCGGCTCGTCGACGCCGGCCGCCTGGCTCCTTCGGCCGCCAACCTGCAGCCGCTCGAGTTCGTCGTCGTCGACGAGCCCGAGGTCCGGGACAAGGTTTTCCCGGCCCTCAAGTGGGCCGCCTACATCCACCCCAACGGCGACCCCAAGCCCGGCCAGGAGCCGCAGGCCTACGTCGTCGTCCTGGTCAACTCCAAGATCCGGGAGAAGATGTACGAGTACGACGTGGGCGCGGCGGTGGAGGCGATGGCCGTCTCGGCCTGGTCGGAAGGGATCGGCAGCTGCTGGCTGATCTCCATCGACCGGGACAAGGTCCAAGCCGCCCTGGGCGTGCCGCCGCACTACCGGATCGATTCCGTGCTGGCCCTGGGCTACCCGGCGGAGACGTCCACGGTGGAAGAGATGAAGGATTCGGTCCGCTACTGGAAGAATCCCGACGGCTCGTTCCACGTGCCCAAGCGGGCCCATCGGGACGTCTGCCACTTCAACGCGTTCTGATCGACGGCTTCAGTCGCCGGAGACCATCATCTCGGCGACTTTGATGGTCGGGCCGCTGATGGAGCTGCGGAACTCCAGGTCGCTGCCGATCATCTCGATGCCGTTGAGAATTTCGCCCAGGTTCCCGGCGATGGTGATCCCCGAGACGGGGTAGGCGATTTCGCCGTTCTCGATCCACAGCCCGAAGGCGCCGCGGGAGATGTCGCCCGTGACCTGGTTGAGGCCGTGGCCGAGTGTCCGGATGAGGAGAAGGGCTCCATCGCAGGAGCGCAGGATGTCCGCCGCGCTATGCGGCCCGGGTTCGAGGTAGAAGTTGTTCGGCCCGACCCCGCCTCCGTCGGCGTTGCCGGTCATCGGCAGCCCCAGCTTGCGCGAGGCGTAGGCGTTGCAGAGAAAGCTTTTCAGGATCCCGTCATCGACTACGACCGTTCTTTGCGCCGGCACCCCCTCGGAATCGAACGGCCCGGTCCCTATACGTCGGGGCATCAGGCCGTCATCGACGATTGTTAAGCCCGGCCGTCCGATCCTTTGGCCCAGCTTGTCGGCCAGGAAGGTCGTCCTCTGGTAGACCGCAGAACCCGAGACGCAGCCGAAGAGAAAGCCCAGCAGGCTCGCTGTCATCGGCGGTTCGAAGACGACCGGGATGCGCCGGGTCGGGATGCGGCGCGGGTGAAGCTGGCGGACCGTCCGTTCGATCGCGGTGCGGGCGATGGTCTCCGGCGTTTCCAGGTCGCGGAAATGGATCTGGCTGGAATGCCAGTCGTCCTCCACCATATCATCGGTGTCGCCGGCCTGAAGGCCGACCCCCAGGCCGCAGAAGGTTTTGGCATACGTGCCGGAGAACCCGTTGGAAGCAGCCAGCACGGTGCGAGCGACATGGGTGCTGAATCCGGCCCCGTGCGAATTGGTGATGCGCTTGTCGGACAGGGCGATCCGCTCGGTCTCCCTGGCCAGGTGGATCTTGGCTCGGGCTTCGAGACTCCCGACTTCTGGATCGAAGATGTCCAAGAGGGCCGGATCGACCCGCTCGATGGAGAGATGGGGCAGTCCGGAGAAGGGATCGGGCTGGGACAGTTCGGCCCGCTTGACCGCCCCCCGGATCAGGCGCTCCAAGGCCTCAATCGACAGGTCGGAAGAGGAGGCGAAGGCCGTGCGCTTGTCCTTGATGACCCGGACGCCGGCGTAGCGGGATCCGGCTTCCACCAGGCTCTCGATCTGCCCCTGGCGGACTTCGACGCTGAACTCCTCGCTTTCGCCGATCCCGACCTCGATCTCGTCGGCGCCGCAGGATCGCCCGAAGCCGACCAGCCGCTCGGCCAGGACCAGGTCGCGGTCCGTGTCGGCCGGGCGGCTCAACTCCGTCCTCCGACGATCATGGCCGAGATCTTGAGGGTTGGGCAGCCGTCGTTGACCGGCACGTCCTGACCCTCCTTGCTGCATGTCCCCGTGGGGAGTCCGAAGGCCAGGTCGGAGCCGACCATCTCGATCTTGTTCAAGATGTCCAGGTTGCTGCCGATCAGCGTCGCTTGCTTGATGGGAGCCGTCAGGCGCCCGTCTTCGATCAGCCGGCCCGAGCTGACCGAGAAGGTGAACGTCCCGGAGTCTTCCACCTGCCCTCCGGTGAAGCGCTCGGCGTAGAGGCCCCGCTTGACGGAGCGGATGATCTCCTCCGGATCGTGCTCGCCGCGGTCGATGTAGGTATTGGCCATGCGGGGGATGGGGAAGTCGGTGTAGTCCTGGCGCCGGCCGTGGCCGGTCAGGGGGAGTCCCATCAGTCCGGCCGAGAGCTTGTCCTGCAGCAGGCCGCGGATGATGCCCTTCTCGATGAGCAGGGTCTTGCGCGGGATGGTGCCTTCGTCGTCAACGGCGTAGGAGCCGCGGGAGGCCGGGATGGTCGGGTCGTCGTAGATCGTGACGGACGGCGAGCCGACCCGCTTTCCCATCTTGTTCCAGAACACGGAGGTCTTCTTGCGGTTGAAGTCGGCCTCCAGGAGGTGCCCGACAGCCTCGTGGATGAGGACGCCGGCGTGGCCGGGGGCGAGCACGACCGGCATCTCCCCGGCCGGGGCGTCACGGGCGTCCAGCAGGTCGACGGCTTCGCGGGCCGCCTCGCGCCCGATGGCCTCGGGCGAAGCCGGGCCTTCGAAGCGTTCCAGACCGACACGGCCGCCATCGCCCCAGTAACCGGATTCGCGCAGGCCGCCGCGTTCGGCGATGCCGACGCAGGTCAGCCTGACCAGGGGGCGGACATCAGTCGCCAGGAGGCCCTCCGAATTGGCTACGGCGACATATTGGATCTGGTCCTGGATGGCGGCCTTGGCCTTGATGATCAGCGGAGAGTAGCCGCGGCAGGCCTCGTAAGCCGCCCTGACCAGGGCGATCTTGTCTTCAAACGGCGCCGCCTCGGCCGGCCTTCGGACCCGATAGACATCGACCCCGCCGGGGCGGGCCCGCAGGGGAGCAGGTGATGTCGTCCGGCCCGAGGCGGCTACGGCGGCGGCGGCCCGGGCCGTCCGAAGGATCTTGTCCTGACTCAGGTCGTTGGTGAAGCCGTAGCCTGTCGTTTCCCCCGACCAGACCCGCAGGCCAAGCCCCAGGCTGAAGCTTTCGGAGGTGTCTTTGAGAATGTCCTCTTCCATGAAGGCGGACCGATACTCGCGGTACTCGAGAAAGACCTCGGCGAAGTCCCCGCCCGAGGCCAGGGCGGCCTCCAGGGCGGTCCGCAGTGCGGCGGCGTCAAGGCCGAAGCGGGCTTCGATGTCGAGGACCTTGGTCGCTGCGGGTGTCATGGTGAGTCCTTCAGTATAGGGATTTGGGGGCCGGCGTTCAACCTGCTTGGCCCGGCTCAAATCGTGTCGGTCGAAAGGCTATGATCTCATCAACAGGGAACCTTTTTGGCGAGCCGCTCGTCTTCTTGGCTGAGGGTCAACGAAAGCGAGGCTGTTCATGAATAAGAGGGCGCGTCGGATCGGCACCGGATGTCTCGGATGCCTTTTCCTTTTCATCGTCTTTCAAGGCCGCGGGTATCTGCAGGACAAACCGCAAGACCTGGCCAAGAAATACCCCGAGATCGTGGGCCTCTACGAGCTGGCGGTTCCCGGGTCTGGGACGGTCCTCATGCAGGTCTACTTCAAGGACGGGACCCTTCGCACCATCGGCGCCACCAATTCGAGCGCGACGGTCTGGCGGCCGGTCGAAGGCTCGGAGCCGAAGTTCAAGATGTCCCAGGAGCCGCGGGGGAACTTTGAGATGGCGTTCGCCAAGGATGAGCAGGGCCGTTACACCAGCTTCAGGGTCGTCAACGACAAGGGCGAGCCGGAGATCTTAGGCGCCAAGAAAGCGGCTCTGGACGACGCCAAAGCCGATCCCGCGTCGCCCAGCAACCGCATCGGCTACATCGAGAGGCATTATCGGAAAGCCGAGCAGCGCATCCCCATGCGCGACGGCGTCCGGCTCTTCACCCAGGTCTTCGGCCCCATCGACGCGTCCGAGCCCCATCCCATCATCCTAGTCAGGACCCCCTACGGCATCCCGCCCTACGGCGAGGCTTTTCGCGGCGGATTGTTTCCCGGCCTCTACTATGCCAAGGAGAACTACATCATCGCCCTGCAGGACATCCGGGGCATGTCCATGTCGGAGGGGACGTTCGAGTACACCAGGCCCTACATCAAGAACAAGGCGTCCGCTTCCGACGTCGACGAGAGCAGCGACGCCTACGACACGATCGAGTGGCTTTTGAAGAACGTCCCCGGCCATAACGGAAAGGTCGGCGTGTGGGGCAGCTCCTATCCC
This sequence comes from Candidatus Aminicenantes bacterium UBA4085, assembly GCA_002383325.1. Classification (GTDB taxonomy): domain Bacteria; phylum Acidobacteriota; class Aminicenantia; order Aminicenantales; family UBA4085; genus UBA4085. The sequence continues at coordinate 17,637 of DFYJ01000147.1, read as the reverse complement.
GGCTTCACCGCGGCCATGGCCGCCATCGACGCCCACCCGGCCGTGCGGGCGGTTTCGCCTCAGGCCCCTATGGCCGACCTGTTCCTCGGGGACGACGGCCACCACAACGGGGCGCTCTACCTGGCTCATGTCGCGAATTACCTCTACACCATGGGGCAAGTCCGGAAAGCGCCGACGAGCGAGCCTGTCGCCAAGCTCAGCTTCCCGACTTCCGACGGGTACTTGTTCTACCTCCGGATGGGTCCTCTGAAAAGCCTCACCGAGAAGCTCTTCGATCCCGCGAACAAGCCTTGGCGTGAGCTGATGGCCCACGAAAGCTATGACGCCTATTGGAAGGAGAAATCGATCTACCAGTACCTTCGCGGGCTGAGGCCGGCGATCCTGGTCGTCGGGGGATGGTACGACGGGGAGGATCTGCTGGGCACTCTGCAGACCTACCGGACGATCGAGAGGAACAACCCGGGCTTGCCGAACAGCCTCGTCATGGGGCCTTGGACGCACAGCCGATGGAATTTCCTGGCGGGCGGAACGGAGGATCGGGGCGTCTTTGCCTTCAGCAGCACAAGGGCTTATTTCCAGGAGAAGATCGAGCTGCCCTTCTTCAACCGGTATTTAAAAGGCCGGAAGACGGACGAGATCCCCGAGGCCGTGGTTTTCGAGACAGGCACCGACCAATGGCGCACGTACCCGGTCTGGCCTCCGGCCGAGGCGAAGGACCGCAAGCTCTTCCTCGCCGGGAGCGACGGGGCCGCCTTGGATCAGGCCCCTCGGACCGCCGACGCCGGTTACGACGAGTTCGTCAGCGATCCGGATAAGCCCGTCCCGTACACGCTCCAGACCACCCCCCGGTACAACCCGGATTACTTCGTCGAGGATCAGCGGTTCGCCGCCTCCAGGCCGGACGTCCTGGTCTATACGACCCCCGCCCTCATCGAAGATGTCACGATCGCGGGGCCGATCAAGGCCGAGCTCTATGTTTCCACGACAGGAACGGACGCCGATTGGGTCGTCAAGGTCATCGACGTCTATCCCGACGACGCCCGCGATCCCAAGAGCAATCCCAAGGGCGTCCGGATGGGCGGCTATCAGCGGCTCGTTCGGGGGGACGTGATCCGGGGCAAATTCCGCAACAGCTTCGAAAAGCCCGAACCGTTCGTCCCCGGCCGGATAGCCAAGGTCGAATTCGAGCTGCCGGACGTGCCGCATGCCTTCCTCAAGGGCCACCGCATCATGGTCCAGGTCCAGAGCTCGTGGTTTCCGTTGTTCGACCGCAATCCCCAGACCTTCGTCAATATCCGAACAGCCGAGGAAAAAGATTTCCGCAAAGCAACTCATCGGGTGTATAGAACCCGGCAATACCCATCTGGCGTCACCTTCAAGGCGCTGCCCAAGACGCCTGAAACAGCCAAGTAAGGACATCCAGCGCGATCGCTGGTCCCGGCTTGAGATCGGCCGGGCGCTTCTGGTAGAGTAGCGCCAAGCCATGAAAAGCAAGCGAATCTCCGGGATCGGAGCGGCCGGGGCGATCCTCTTTATCATCGCCGCGGGAATGCCGGCCGCGGGCGGACGAGACGACGCGAACAACCGGGTGCTCGAGGGCTGGAAAGCCTGGCAGAAGATTCAGTCGGAGCTGGAGCCCCTGACATTCAGCCTCTCGGCCGGCTATGTCGGCGACTCCTCCTCGGCCCGGCAGGTGGACAAGCTGGATTTCGGCGCCGGCCTGGCCAAGGGCGGCTATCCCGACGAGTTCCATTTCGACTTCGCCTCCTCCAACCAGCTGCGGCGATACCTGACGACCGGCGGCTCCTCGGTGGAGAACTTCATCACCCTCCAGACCAGCTACGAGCGGCACCTGCTGCCTTTCTTCAAGGTCTTCGGCTTCATGGAGCGGTTCACGGATACCTACCTGAACATCCAACAGAGGTACGAGGCTGGGATCGGCATCAAAGGCGAAGCCGAGATCGGCCTGACCCGGGGCGGGCGAGAGAAGACGGACGCCGTCAAGGCGTACCGGACGGCTCTGTCCGAAGCCCGGAAAACCCCGGCTGGCGAGTCCGGTCTGCCGCCCGAAGCCCTGGCCGTGGACGAGTCGAAGATCCGCCGGACCTTGACCGCCCTCAGGAAGAAGCATTCAGTCCTGGCCTTGGGGCTGATCGTCACCGTCCTGGCCGAGGTGGAAAGGGCCGAGATCGAGCTGAACGACGGCTCCAAGCTGACGCTCGCTCCCTCGCGGCGCTTTCGTCTGTCCGTACGGCCCGGCCTGACCTATGTCATTTCCGAAGGCCTGTCCATCAAGTGGAAGACGTATTTCAAGCTTCCGGTCTTCGGTCCGACCCAGGCCCAGGCCTTCGACGGCCGATCGCTCTACGATATGCGCTCGGACACTCTCGTGACGCTCAGGTATGATCTGCCGGGTGCGCCGTCCTGGGCCCGCAAGATCAGCCTGCTTGCGGAATATAAATATTTCTTCGACAACGTGCCCCCCTTCCTTCCCTCAATCCAGGCCGCCCCCCGAGATCACAATTCGCTGGTCTTCAAGATCGGGGCGGAATTCTAGCCCGCCGTCGTCCGGTCAGGAGAAGCAGCCCGATCAGTCCCAGCCCGGCTTCGAACACGGCCGTGACCAGATGGACGCCGAAGCCGGAAACGGCCGCCAGCCCGGCCGCGAATCCCAGGCCTCGGAAGCCGATGGCCCAAGCCGTCTCCCAGGTCCCGAAATCGGCCAACCCTTTAACCGGCAGGGCGGAGGTCAATTCGGCCCCGGTGAGCACCAGGATCAGGCGGCCGAAGCCGATTTCGGCCGGCCCCAGTCCGTAGCCCCGCAGGATGGCCCCGACCAGGGCGAACAGCGAAGCGTACTTTGCCAGCCGGATGAGGAAAGACAGGCCCAGCACCGGCAGACCGACGGCGCGGGACCGCAGGGCTTGAAGCGAGTCGATGGTGGCTTTGGCTTTTCCATCGGCCAGCCGCCAGCCTTTCCTGTCCGCCGCCCCAAGGCGTCCGGCCGCCTTTTCCGTCCAGCGCCAAATGGTGGTTAAAAGAGGCACGAGCTTGACCCAGATCAGGGCCGTGATCAGGAAGAAGCCAGCGGCCAGGGCCAGCAGGATCCCGGCCGGGAAGTCGGTCCGTCCGGCCCGCGCGGCGCTGAAGACGGCCAGAGCCACAAACGGGCCGAGGGTCAGAAAATCGACCACAAAGGCGGCCAGGAAGGACGAGGCGGCGCTCTCGAAAGCGACACCCACCCGGGCATCCAGGAGATAGATGTAGGACAGCGATCCGATGCGGGCCGGCAGGAGGTCCTCGAAAGCGTTGCGGGCCATGGTCACGAGCACCATCGGTCCCCAGCCGCAGGATCCCGGTTCGAGAAGAAGGCGGTAGCGCCATGCCCGAAGCAAGACGGCCGCCAAGCTGATCGCGGCGTAAAGAGCCAGGCCGGGCAGGTGGATGCCGCGCAGGGCGGTTCCGATGTCCTCGCTTCGGATCTGGCGAAAAAGAACAGCCAGGAGGAAGACGGACAGGGCCAGCGAAACGGCCAGCGAGATCAGCTTTCGGCAGGACACGGCTCATGGTCGCACGCGGAACGAAGGCTGTCAACGGCTTGCCCGGCCGCGCGGCGTTTTGATATGCTGACGCCGCTTGGACGTTCCCCCGCGGTCGTCCTTGAGGCCGATCTCCCTCAGGAGGATCTCATGGCATCTTCTTGCGCCCGTAAAGCGATCTCTTGGGCGTTCCTGGTCGTCCTGGCCGCGGTCGCCGGCTCCGCGACGGCCTGGGCATCGGCCGGGCCGGCAGCCCCCTTCGATCTGCGCCTGGAATATCTGACCGACCCGCTGGGCGTGGACGTGCGCCTACCGAGGTTCTACTGGACGCCGCGGCCATCGACGCGGGGCGGAGGGCAGTCCGCCTACCAGATCCTGGTCAGCCGGGGGGCCGCCTGCGAGCACGGCGACCTCTGGGACAGCGGCAAGGTCGACTCGACTGAATTCACCCACATCGTCTACGGCGGCAAGCCCCTGGCTTCGGCTTCATCGTATTCCTGGAAGGTGAGGTCTTGGGACGACGCCGGGGCGGTCAGCCCCTGGAGCCCGGTCGCTCGCTTCGATACGGGCCTCTTCGAGCCTTCCGATTGGAAGGGCGGGTGGATCGGGAGCGGCGGCCTTTTGCGCAGGGAACTCGATATCCCCGGGCCGATCGTGCGCGCCCGGGCCTACGTGGCCGGGATCGGCTACCACGAGCTCCGCATCAACGGCCGCAAAGCGGGCGACGGCGTCCTGGACCCGGGCTGGACGACGTACGACAAGCGGGTGCTCTATGTGACCTACGATGTCACGGGACTCCTGCGGTCCGGAGCCAACGCCGTCGGGATCATGCTCGGGCAGGGCTGGTACAAGAACCGCGTCCTCCGTCTGCGCTTGGATGTGGAGACGGCCGGAGGGGGAGTCGTCACCGTCGTCTCGGACGGAAGCTGGAAGACGGCGGCGGGGCCGGTCGTGGAGGACAGCATCTACCACGGCGAGACGTATGATGCCCGTCTGGAAGCCGCGGGCTGGGACCAGCCGGGCTTCGCCGACACGGGCTGGGTGGCGGCTGCTCCGGTTGAAGCTCCCAAGGGGGAGCTCTCGTCCCAGATGATGCCGGCCATCCGGGTCATGGATACCTTGGTGCCGCTGGCCATGAGCCAACCCCGGCCGGGAGTCTATGTCTTCGACATGGGCCAGAACTTCAGCGGCTGGGTCCGCCTGCGGGTCGCCGGACCGCCGGGGACGTCCGTTCGGATGCGCTTTGCCGAGCTTCTTTACGATGACGGCGTGATCAATCGGGAAAACCTGCGCGGCGCCCGGGCCGAGGACGTCTACATCCTCAAGGGCGGGGATGAGGAAGTCTACGAACCGCGCTTTACCTACCACGGCTTCCGCTACGTCGAGCTGACCGGCTTCCCCGGCGTGCCGACGGCGGAGACGCTGCGCGGCCGGGTCGTCTACTCGGGCGTGGGTCAGACGGGTTCGTTCTCCTGCTCCAAGCCGATCCTCAACGGCCTGCAGAGGATCATCACCTGGGGCCAGAAGACCAACCTCCACAGCGTCCCGACCGACTGCCCCCAGCGCGACGAGCGGATGGGCTGGATGGCGGATGCCCAGGGATCGGCGGAAGAGGCCATCATGAACTTCGACATGGCCGCCTTCTATACCAATTTCCTGCGCGACATCCGCGATGTCCAGGATGCGCAGGGCCGGATCACCGATACCGTGCCGCATATCTGGGGCACCCGGCCGGCCGATCCGGCCTGGGGCACGGCCTACCCGCTCTTCGCCTGGTACATGTACCTCTATTACGGCGACAAGCGCATCCTGAGCGAGCACTACGACGGGCTCAAGGCCTATGTCGCCTTCCTTAAGAGCCAGGCTCCGCAGGGCCTGCTGACCTTCAGCAACTACGGCGACTGGGTGGCCCTGGCGCCGACACCGTCGGCCATCGTCTCATCGTTCTATTACTATTACGATGTCCTGATTCTGGCCGACATCGCGGCGGTGTTGGATCGCCCCCAGGATGCCCAGGCCTACCGGAGCTTGGCCGGCTCCATCAAAAAGGCCTTCCATGCCGCGTATTGGGATCCCAAGGCCAAGACCTACGGCAACGGCACCCAGACGTCCAACACCTTGGCCCTGTTCCTCGACCTGGCCCCCGAAGCTGAGGCGGGGATGGCCATGGGCGCCCTCGTCAACGACATCGTCTACACACACGACAGCCACCTGACGACGGGCATCATCGGGACCAAGTACATCATGGAAGTCCTGGAGAAGAACGGCAACTCGAGCCTAGCCTACGATCTGGCCACTCGGACCGACTTCCCGAGCTGGGGCTATATGATCGCCAGTGGGGCCACCACCGTCTGGGAGCTGTGGAACAGGCGGGAGGGCCCGGGGATGAACTCCCACAACCATCCCATGTTCGCCAGCGTGGGCGCCTGGCTCTACAAGAGCCTGGCCGGGATCAACTTGGACGCCGGGGCGCCCGGTTTCCGCAGGGTCCGCATCGCCCCGCAGATGGTCCGCGATCTGAGCTTTGCTTCCGGCTCGCTGGGGACGGTCCGCGGCCGCCTGACCTCGTCCTGGACGAGAGGCGACCGGACCGTCGGCCTGGAGGTCGAGATCCCCTGCGGCAGCGAGGCCGAGATCGTCCTGCCGCGCGGCGTCCTGCGGGATGTGGTCCTGAAGGAGGGTGGAACGGCGATCTGGTCCGGGAAGAAGGCGGCGGGCTCCGTGCCCGGCGTCCGCTCGATCGAGGAGTCCGACCAGGACAACGTCGTCCGGGTCAAGGCCGGATCCGGCCGCTATGCCTTCGAGCTGACCGGGCGCTGAGCCAGGTCAGAAGCCCTTTTTTTAGTTCTTCGCCAGATTTCGGGGCGAACGCTTCGGGGTACACCCTCGAGGGCGAGGGTGCCAGGCCCGCGACCCGTTCACGACTTGCTGTAGACGGTCCCGCTACCGACGGGCCATCGTCGTCCCGGCCTTCGGCGCCTGCAGCGCTTCGCAGTCCTCGTCGGAACATCGCTTCGATGGTTCCCGCGAGGGCGGAACTCCGCATGTTAGATCTTGGGATTTCCAAGACCTCCCACTCCATCACGATTCCGTAGGATTGTCGCGTGCTCAAACATCCCTCGGCGCCCGCGGAGCTTGCGAAGCCCTAGCTGGGACATCGCTTCGACTGTCCCCGCCAGGGCGGGTGCCCTCAGAGAGTTGTGGAAAAAGGCTGCGCCCTCGCTATCTCGCCGTTGGCCGATACCCCGAATCGCTCTTTTCCCCCGAAATCTGGCGATGAGCCTTTTTTTTGGCCGTAGCCCACAGGATGGCGAAAAGAAAGTAGACGGCCGAGGCGATCAGGAAGCCCGTCTTGAAAGCCGCGGCCTCCATCCGGCCCAAAAAGAAGAGGACCGGGAAGGCGAGCCCGGCGGCCAGGGACAGGAGAAGAAGCGGAAGGATCACACGGCGGCTCATGCCGGCCTCCTTGCCGGGCTCTTTCGTTCCGGCCAGGCTTGCAGCAGGACGTAGAGAAGGACGGCGATGGCGTATCCGGGCAGCCACTTGAAGTAGAGGTGGATGGGCAGGACAAAGACCGCGGCCAGAGTCAGGATCCAGACGGCCAGCACCCGCCAGCTGATGGTCCAGCCCCGCTTCTCCGCCCGGAACGGCTCCATCTTCAGCCGCGGCAGGATCCAATGCTCGGTGAAGATGACCGCCCCCACCGGCATCAGGACCAGTCCGTAGAGGGCCACGTAGTCCAGCAGCTTCATGAAGACGATGGGGAAGCAGGCCAGAATCGTGGTCGCCGTTCCGGCCGCCACGGTCACCTTCCAGCGCGGCCAGCCCGGCGTGATCGTCTGCAGGGCCAGGCCGGCCCGGTAGAGGGTCGGGTTGGCGGTCGTCCAGCCGGCCAGCACGACACAGGCCACGCCCGCGAATCCGATCGCCTCGAAGGCCATCAGGCCCGGATTCATGTCGCGCCCGACCGCGGCGACCATGACCCCCGAGCAGATCCAGGCCAGGAAATGGCCGGGAAAGACGCCGAACGAGGTGAAAAGACCGTAGGCCCAGCGCTTGGCGTAGCGGAAGACGGCCATGTCCGAGAGGCCGATGTGCATGGCCAGGTTGCAGAACCAGGCGAAGAAGAGGATATGCCAGAAGCCCAACTGCTCCTGGCCGGCGACCGGCAAGCCGTTCCAGACCTTGGTCCGGGCGACCTCCCAGATATTGTCCAGGTTGGCGTGCACTCCCAGCTTGGGCAGGCTGGCGATGGCCCCGCCGATGAAGACGAGGAAGATCCAGGGCGAGACCGCTTGGGCGAACTTGCTGAGCTTTTCAAATCCCAGCACGGCCAGAGCGGTGAAGCATGCGCCCAGGGCGAAGACCAGTAGGACCCAACCCACGCTGTTGGGCAGGACGTCGGTCAGCTTGGGACTCTTGATCCCGAAGGCCAGGCCCACGGCGGTGGCCGCCACCGCGATCATGGCCCCGGCCAGGATGCAGTAGAGGATGGCGTTGGCGATGTTGTAAATGATGGTCAGACCCGGTCCGGCAATTTTGCGCACGTACCAATAGAGGGTCAGACGGGTCCGGACAGCGATCGGAGCGCAGACAAAGGTCCAGGACAGGACGGCCAGGATGTTGCCGACGAGCAGCCCGAAGATTAGGTCACGGAAGGAGACGCCGTGCAGGACGAAGAAAGCTCCGATGACGAACTCGGTCGCGGCCACGTGCTCGCCGGCGAAAAGGCCCATGAACTTGGTCGCGGACTGGAGCTTATCGGGAGGGACGGGCTCGCGGTCGAACTCGTTGAGCCGATCCAATTGGGCGGCGATCGCCGCGAACTTGCCGGTGCGGGCCATGCGGGCCTCCTCGACGGAAAATCCGGGGCCGATCATATACCTTTCCCGGCAGGGGAGACAAGCGCGCTCGACCGCCGCGGGGAGGCGCGTTTGACGATCCCCCGAGATGCTCTTATAATCAAAAAATCATGGATAGAAAGGTGCTGGCTGCCGCCGATCGGGTCATCATGGCCGCCCTGCGCGAAGACGCCCCGGCGGGGGATGCGACCTCCGAGAGCCTCCTGCCGCCCAGCCTCCTGGCCCGGGCTGTGCTGATGGCCAAGCAGGACGGGGTGCTGGCCGGCCTGGAGGCCGCCGCCCTGGCCTTCCGAAAAGCCGACCCCCGCGTCTCGTTCAACCGGCTCAGCCGGGACGGCGATCGCTTCAGCCCCGGCGAGGTACTGGCCGAGATCGAGGGCCGGGCCGTCGGACTGCTGCTGGCCGAGCGGACGGCCCTCAACCTGCTGCAGCGTCTCTCCGGCATCGCCACCCTGACCCGCAGTTATGTCGACCAGTTGGCGGGGACCAAGACGCGGCTCCTGGATACCCGCAAGACCACACCGGGATTGAGGGTCCTGGAGAAATACGCGGTTGCCATGGGAGGGGGAGTCAACCACCGGATGGGGCTCTCCGACATGGTCTTGATCAAGGACAATCATCTGCAGTGCGTCCCGGGCATCGCCACGGCTGTAGCCCGGGTCCGGAGGCGCCTCGGGCGGAGGATGAAGATCGAGGTGGAAGTCACCAATCAAGCTCAGGTCATGGAGGCCGTCGAAGCGGGCGCCGACATGATCATGCTCGACAACATGGGCATGAGCGATATGAATAGGGCTGTTCGATTCGTCGCCGGAAGGATGCCCATCGAGGCATCGGGGAACGTGTCACTGGAGAGCGTCCGGGGAATCGCGGAGACAGAAGTCGATTTTATCTCCGCAGGGGCGCTGACGCATTCGGTCGCGGCTGTCGACATCTCATTGACGGTCTTTTCAGTGGGTCGTAAGAGCGAGGGCAAGAGGCGGCGTTGACGGATTTTGATGCTGATAAACTATCCCGCCTTTTGTTGGGAGAGGTGCTCGGAAAGAGAATCCACTTCCTGGAAGAAGTGGACTCCACGAACAATTACGCGGTCGGGCTCGCCGTCGCCGGGGCTGAAGAGGGCGAAGCCGTCATCGCCGACCGACAGACCCGAGGAAAAGGTCGTTTGGACAGGGTCTGGATGTCGCCGCCGGGGAAAAACCTTTACTTGACCGTCATTTTGCGGCCGCGGATCAGCCCCTCCGTATCTCCCCAGCTAACCCTGACGGCGGGCGTAGCGGCCGCGGAAGTCTTGTCAGGCTATTGCGGGGATAAGGTATCGCTTAAATGGCCGAACGATATCCTGATCCGGGGACGGAAAGCCTGCGGCATCCTGACGGAGATGAGGCTCAGGGGTACGGAAGTCGACTTTATCGTAGTCGGCATGGGGGTAAACATAAACATGGACCGGACGGACTTCGATGAGTCCTTCGGCCTGGCAACCTCCTTGAAAGTCGAGGTCGGACGGGAGGTTTCGAGGTTTGATGTGGCGTTAAAGCTACTGCGGGGCTTCGGAAAGTGGTACCGGGTTTTCCTGGAAGGGGGTTTTTCACCCATCAGGGAGGAATGGATCGCCTCATCGGGCATGCTTGGGAGAAGGATAGAGGTTCGCTCGAAAGATAATGTAGAAAAGGGGGTATTCGAGGGTCTTGACGAAAAGGGGGCGCTACTTCTCCTTGACGAAGAGGAGGAGAGGAGACACATCATCTCCGGAGACGTCGTTTTAGCGGAGGGCTGGAAATGCTGCTCGTGATTGACGTGGGAAACACCAACACCGTCCTCGGTCTTTTCGACGAAGATAAGCTCATGCATAGCTGGAGAATCAGGACGGTCGTGGAACATACGAGCGACGAATACGGCATGCTGATCTTCAATCTCTATAAATCTAGTCGGGTGAGCTCGCGGTCCGTGAAAGACATCGTCATCTCCTGCGTAGTGCCGCCGATGCTCAACATCCTGGAGCCGATGTGTGAAAAGTACTTTCATGTCAGGCCCTTGATAGTCGGGCCTGGGATCAAGACAGGGATGCCGATTTACTACGACAACCCGAGGGAGGTCGGTGCGGACAGGATAGTCAATGCCGTGGCGGCGTTCGATAAATACGGGGGAGACCTGATCATCGTGGACTTCGGCACCGCGACTACCTTCGATTATGTCTCGGAACACGGTGAGTACATGGGCGGTTGCATCACGCCCGGCATCACCATTTCCAGCGAGGCCCTTTTTGAGAAGGCCTCCAAGCTCCCACGCGTCGAGTTCAGCAGGCCGAAAAGCATCATAGCCAAGGATACGGTGAGCAGCATGCAGGCCGGCATCATGTTCGGCTATGCGGGCCTTGTTGACGGCATCGTGGAGAGGATAAAACAGGAGGCGAGGTCCAACCCGAAGGTCATCGCCACGGGCGGTCTGGCGAAAACTATAGCGCCGGAGACAAAAAGCATCGACATCGTCGACGAGATGCTCACCCTCGAGGGTTTGCGAATCATCTACAATAAAAACATTTAAGGGCTAAAGACGATTTTCAGGCATCTTCTTTCCACTTCCTTATTGCCTCCAGGGCGCGCTCGGCGTAGAAGCGGCCGCGGTCCTTTCGTCGGACCTTCTTGTCAAGGGGAGGGAAAAGTCCGAAGTTGACGTTCATGGGCTGGAAGATTTTTACGTCGGTGCTTGTGATATGGTGGATGAGGGAGCCGACGGCGGTCTCCCGAGGTGGCGGAACGGACCAGAGTCCCTGCAGGAGCCGCGCGGCGAAGATTCCCGCGGCAAGCCCCATGGCCGTCGATTCGATGTAGCCCTCCACGCCGGATATCTGGCCGGCGATGAAGACGTTCTCGAAACCGTGCAACTGGAGATTGCTGTTGAGGAGGGCTGGGGCGTTGAGGAATGTGTTGCGGTGGATGCTGCCGTACCTCGCAAATTCCGCCTTCTCCATGCCGGGTATCATCCGGAAGATGCGTCTTTGTTCCGGCCAGGTCAGTTTGGTCTGAAAGCCTACCAGGTTATAGAGGGTGGCTTCGCGGTTTTCCTGTCGTAGCTGGACGACTGCGAAGGGCCGCTTTCCGGTCCGCGGGTCTGTCAACCCTACGGGTTTCATCGGCCCGTAGAGGAGTGTCTGTACCCCTCTCCGGGCCATCACCTCAATCGGCAAACACCCCTCGAAATACCGCGCGTCCTCAAAACTCCTCAGAGGGACTTCTTTCGCTTCCAGGAGGGCCCGGTAAAATGTCTCGTATTCCTCGCGGGTCAGGGGACAATTAAGATAATTCCCCTCTCCGGCACCGTACCGGGAGGCCCCGAAGACTTTTGACAGGTCGATCGAATCCGCCTCCACGACCGGAGATATAGCGTCGTAGAAATAGAGATAATCGTGACCGGTCATTTCGGAGAGGCTTCGAGACAGGGAATCGGACGTGAGGGGACCGCTCGCCACGATGACGAGGCCTTCACGGGGTATGGCCTTGACCTCCTTGCGGATGATTTCCAGTCCTGCGAAGGATGTCAGCATCTCTTCAACGCGACGGGAAAAGAGAAGACGGTCCACCGCCAGGGCCGTTCCCGCCGGAATGGCCGATTCCTCAGCGGCCCTCATGACCAGAGAATCCAGCAACCGCATCTCCTCCTTCAGCAGTCCGGCCGCGCGGTCGAGTTCGTTCGACCTAAGGGAATTGCTGCAAACAAGTTCGGCCAAGCCGGATGTTTTATGCACGGGGGTAGAAACAGTTGGCCTCATTTCATAAAGTCTTACTTTAAATCCCCTTTTGAGAATCTGCCAGGCGGCTTCGCAGCCCGCCAAGCCGCCGCCTATCACTGTCAAGCATTTTTCACCGACAGGTGTCAAGTCACGCATCTACTGTTATGTCTGTTTCTATCAGGATGTCGGCGCCTTAGCCGTACTGTACGCGCAAGACGGATTGCTGCAGACCCTGTAGCGTCCTTTCTTCGCATTGTACTTTTCGAAAATAAAAGGAGCGCCGCATTCAGGGCAGGGCTCGGCGATGGGTTTGTCCCACGTCGCGTAGCTGCATTCGGGATACCTCGAGCAACCGAAAAAGACCTTTCCTTTTCTGGACCGTTTCTCGACGACCTGACCACCACAGCCCTCCACGGGACACTTGACACCGAGGCTGAAGGGCATTGTGAATCGGCATTCGGGGTAACCCGAACAACCGAGGAAACTGCCGAATTTTCCTTGCTTGACCACCATTTTTCGACCGCAATCGGGGCATTCGATGTCGGTTTCGGTCACCGCGGGCGGTTTCTGGGTGATGGCGCCGTTTTCGTCTTCCTGAAAATTCATGGTGTTGCGGCACTTCGGATAACCAGAGCAGGCTATGAACCTCCCGTTACGTCCCCACTTGATGACCATCGGACTGCCGCATTTTTCACAGACGAGGCCTGTAGGCGTTTCTTCTTTCTTCACGTTACGCATCTCCGACTTTGCTTTTTTTAGGTCCTTCTCGAAGGTGGAATAGAACTTCTGAAGGCTCTCGATTCGTTTGAGTTTTCCTTCTTCGATCATGTCGAGCTGGTTTTCCATGCCCGCCGTGAATGCCACGTCAAGGATGGTAGGAAAATTCTTCACCAGTAGGTCAGTGACCAATTTGCCGAGCTCCGTCGGGTGGAACCGACCCCCGTCGAGCTTGGCGTAATCCCGTTCCTGGATGGTGCTGAGGATGGTGGCGTAAGTGCTTGGCCTGCCGATTCCTTTCTCCTCGAGCTCTTTGACGAGTGTCGCCTCGGTAAAGCGCGGCGGCGGCTCGGTGAATTTCTGCTCAGGCTTGAGCGAGAGCAACTTCAGCCGTTCGCCTACCTTTACGTCCGGCAGCGCCTTTTCCGCACCGTTTTCTTCCCCGTTATCGTCCTTCCCTTCAGTGTAAAGGGTCATGAAGCCGGGGAACTTCATGACGTCCCCCTGGGCGCGGAATAGGGTGTTTGCCGCTTCGATGTCGATGGTGGTCCGGTCGTAGACGGCTGGGTTCATCTGACTTGCCACGAAGCGGTTCCATATGAGCTGGTAGAGACGGAACTGGTCGTTCGTGAGGTATGGTTTGATGTCGAAGGGCCGGTAATTCAACGACGCGGGCCGGATTGCCTCGTGGGCCTCCTGGGCGTTGCGTCCCGATTTGAATACCTTCGGCTTTGCCGGAAGGTATTCCTTGCCGTGGGCCTCCAGGATGTAACGTCGCACTTCACTCAGGGCCTCCTCAGCGATACGGACGGAATCGGTCCTCATATATGTAATCAGGCCGACAGGACCCTCCTTGCCGAGTTCGATACCTTCGTACAGCTTCTGGGCGACGGACATAGTCTTCTTGGCCGAAAAACGGAGCTTCCGCGAGGCCTCCTGTTGTAGTTTGCTCGTCGTGAACGGGGGCGCCGGATTTCTCCGGGCCTCCTTCTTCTCCACGCAGGCGACGATAAAAGGGGCGGATTCCAGTCGCTTCAGGACGTCCTCTGATTCCAAGGAGTTGGAGATTCGGGCCTTCTTTCCGTCGACCTTGACCAGCCGGGCTTCGAAGGGAGGAGGTTCCGAGCCCTCCAAGAGCGCCGTTATGTTCCAGTATTCCTCGGGCACAAAATTTCTGATTTCCTCTTCCCGGTCGCAGACCAT
>DFYJ01000147.1:0-3460 GCA_002383325.1 Candidatus Aminicenantes bacterium UBA4085 | reverse complement strand
TCCTCGGCGATGTGCCAGGCGATCGCCTCACCTTCCCGGTCGGGGTCGGGGGCGAGGTAGATGGTCTCGGCGGCTGCCGCGGCATTTTTCAGTTCGGTGATGACCTTCTTTTTGGTCTCCAGCACTTGATAGGTTGGTTTGAAATCATTTTTGATGTCGATACCGAGCTTGCTTTTGGGGAGGTCCTTGATGTGTCCTACCGATGCCCGGACGTCGAATTCGCTGCTCAGGTATTTCTTTATCGTTTTTACCTTTGTCGGCGATTCAACAACGATAAGCGAACGCTTCATTCTTTCTCCTTAAAAATATATTGCAGGTCATATTCGGCCGGCCCTTGTCTCAAGAGGGCCGGGGTGTGCACGTCGCCTCTCTGTTTATGTGATGTTTTCTATAGGGCTTTATCTGCGGATGAAAACCTTTCCCGGCTTTTGTTCAACGTAGCCGTCCAATTCAAGGCCGAGCAGGATAGCCAAGACTTCATTCGTGTCGAGGCCTGTTTTCTCGATGAGCGTATCGACATCAAACGCTCCTCCGGACAGAAGGTTCAGGATCGTCCTCTCCCGTTCACCAAGCGGTTTTTCGTTAACCGGGCGGTCGGCGTCGGCCTGTTCCGGCACCTGTGGCGTAACGGGGGTCTTCCGCAGCCGCGGTTGTACTTCCTCTATTATATCGTCAATATTCTCGACGAGCTTCGCACCTTCTTTTATGAGTTTATGCGTTCCCTTCGAACCGGGTGAGTCGACTGTCCCCGGGACTGCAAAGACCTCGCGACCCTGCTCCAAAGCTACCCTGGCCGTTATAAGGGAGCCGCTCTTGTCGGTTGCCTCTACAACGACGACTCCTAGAGATATGCCGCTGATTATCCGGTTCCTCATCGGAAAATTTGCCGCGAGGGGTTTCGTTCCGAAGGGATATTCGGTGACGACGGCGCCGCGTGTTGCGATCTCATCGTAGAGACTCCTATTTTCCAATGGATAATAGACATCGAGGCCGCAACCGAGCACGGCGATCGTCCGCCCCTTCGCGGAAAGGGCCCCGCAGTGTGCGGCTGTATCGATCCCGCGAGCCATTCCGCTCACGACGGTGAATCCCTGTTGCGCCAACTCACGGCATAGCCTTTCGGTCAGGAATTTACCGTAGGTCGAGGCCGCCCTAGAGCCTACAACGGCGATCGTCGCCTCATCTTCCACAAATGCCCCTTTCACATAAAGCAAAGGCGGACGGTCGTAGATGTCGAGAAGGAGCCGGGGATAAGAGGTGTCTTCCACGGTAACGAGGGAAACCCCTTTTTCCCGGGTCAAGACAAGCTCTCGCTCGACCTGCTTCCACTTGTTGAAGCGATGGATGAGGTTGGCCGTCCTTTCTTTTATACCGGGCACGCTTTTCAGGGTTTCGAGCGGCGCTTCCAGTACCCTTCGGGGAGTCCCGAAGGCGGAAAGAAGGTTCTTGGTCCCGACACTTCCCAAGCCTTCTACGAACTTCAGGGCCAGCCAGTATTTAAGGTTGTTTTCATCCATCGGAGCAACTACAATTATTCATACATGACCCATAGAATGATTTCACCAGGCAGGGAGGCGAAAATATCGCTTATTATTACGACCTGTCAAGTTGAATTTATTCAGAGAAAAACCTTTTGCCTTATCAAGGCGATTGATTTAGAAGGAAAATGCTTTGAAAAAATTTAGCATTATCCTGAAAAAGATTGTTGTTTCACTCTTCATCCCGGCCGTTCTGATTTTGCCTTCAGTCGTCGCTCCGGCAGAGGATGAAGCCGGCGGAGCGACCGCCCTGCTTGTGAGCCCCGAAGTGATGGATCTTGGTGTCCTGACTCCTGTTGGCGAGGTCAAGGGGGTCTATTTCATGCATAGTCCGTTAGCGAAGACCCTCGCGTGGTCGACAGGCGTGCCCGAGGGGTGGATCGCAGTCGGCGGTGAAAGACTTGCAGGCCGGTTGACGGATTCCCTTGGCAGTCTCGAAGTCGGGATAAGATTTGTCGAAGGAGAAACCCCCGATGAGATGGGCGGGCATCTCGTTCAGATGACACTCAAAACGGGCGGCGATATTCTTGTCCTCGAGGAGGCGCTGCCCTTAGGACGGCACTGCGAAAAAATCGAAGTTCATTATGCAGGCGCTTCCAGGACGCTTGTTCTCAAGTTCGAGACGGCCCTAAGTGAGCCAGGCCCGAAACTGTCGGTAGAGCCTTTCGGCCTCGACTTCGGGACGATAGAGGGAAGCCGCACGACCCTTAAAAAACTGCGCGTCCGGAATGTCGGCAAGGGAACGCTCAGCTGGAAAACGGGAATCGGTAGCGTGTCCGAAGGTCAGGCCGGGAAATGGTTCTACGTATCGTTCCTGAATGAAAACAAGCGAGACGGCGAGGCCTATGCTGTTCCGGGCGATTTGGAAAATGTTCTCCAACTGGACGGCAAATGGTTCACAGACAAGGGATACCCCGCCTGCAGGGGAGAGGAAGGGATTATGAGCTTCCTTTTTTCCGGCACAGGAATCGCGATCATCTTTCATCCTGAAAAGGAAGAATGCTCTTTGAAGGCTTATATCGATGACCTCGCTCCTGTTGAGATGGATAGAGACCCGGAAGAGGGAAGGGCAGCGGTGGTTGTCGCAGAAAACCTCTCTGACGGTCATCACGTTCTCGAGGTCATGGGCAAGAGGGGTCTCGTCATGGTCGAAGGTGTAAGAATTTTCGGCGGCGAAGTCCTCACGGGTGTCCCAGGATGGCTCAAGGTCTTTCCGTCCACCGGGACGACGACGAGTGAAACCGATTATGTTACGGTCTTTGTCGATACGGAAAACCTAAAAGCGGGCCTCTATGGGGACGCAGTGGTCATAAGGTCGAACGGCGGCGATGCCGCCGTGGATGTTTCGCTCAGGGTAACACGGCATATCCTCACAAAATTTATCGATGTTTACCGCTATGTCAAAGGAAACGATTATCTGTACACGGGGCACCCGGAAGCGGAAGATTCCGGTGTTCTGGAGGGTTACAGGAAACAAGGGTTTGCCTTCAGGCTGTTCCGGGAAGATACTCCGGGCACAAAGAAGTTCTACCGATGGTATAATAAGGCAAAAGGGGACCACTACTACACGACCGATCCGGACGGAGACGGGAAACGCCGTCAGGGTTATGTCCTCGAAGGGTATATCGGAAACATCGGGACCTCAAAGATCCTTGGGACGCGGGAACTTTACCGCTGGCAAAACCCCTCGACAGGTTGCCATTTTTACACGACCGACCCCAGGGGCGAGGGGATGGCAAAAAAAGGCTACCGATTCGACGGTATCGCCGGATACGTAAGGTGATTGGTGCAGGAGTGTTTTTTAAGCCTCGAGTGATTTTGCTTTCACGCTTGACAAATAATTCGAAAGAGTTTATTAAAACGCTCCTTTTATTTACCGGGGGGGTGTCTGTAGAGGTTGTGCGCCTGTAGCTCAGCTGGAT
>DFYJ01000042.1 GCA_002383325.1 Candidatus Aminicenantes bacterium UBA4085 | reverse complement strand
TTCAAAAACATCGACGACATCCTGCGCAAAGAAGCGGGCTGCACCACCGAGCTCGATTACACCGAGCAGACATCCTGGCTTCTCTTCCTCAAGTATCTGGACGGCTTGGAAGAGGACCGAGCCGCCGAGGCAGCCCTGCAGGGCCGCAAGCATGCCTACATTCTGGATAAGCCCTACCGCTGGGATGAGTGGGCCGCTCCCAAGACCAAAAACGGCTCCCTCGACCATGCCCGGGCCAAGACCGGCGACGATCTTCGCGATTTCGTCGACCTGAAGCTCTTTACCTACCTCACCGGATTCAAGCAGAGGGCGGCCGGCCCCAATACCATCGAGTACAAGATCGGAGAGATCTTCGGCGAGATCAAGAACAAGATCCAGAGCGGCTACAACCTGCGCGAGATCATCGATCATATCGATGGACTGCGCTTCCGTTCGCAAAACGAGAAGCACGAGCTGTCGCACCTCTACGAGGCTAAGATCCGCAACATGGGCAACGCCGGCCGCAACGGCGGCGAGTACTACACGCCCCGGCCGCTGATCCGAGCCATCATCCAAGTGGTCAATCCCAAGGTGGGGGAGCGCATCTACGACGGGGCTTGCGGATCGGCGGGATTCTTGTGCGAGTCGTATGTCCACCTCCAAAACAGCAAGAAGCTCACCACCCGCGATCTCGAGATCCTCCAGGAGCGCACTTTCTACGGCAAGGAGAAAAAGTCGCTGGCTTATGTTATCGCCATCATGAACATGATCCTGCACGGGATCGATGCGCCGAACATCCAGCACACCAACACCCTAGCCGAGAACCTGGCCGACATCCAGGACAAGGACCGCGTGGACGTCATCCTGGCCAATCCGCCTTTCGGCGGCAAGGAGCGCCAGGAAGTCCAACAGAACTTCCCAATCCGCACCGGCGAGACGGCTTTTCTCTTCCTCCAGCACTTCATCAAAATGCTGAAGGCGGGCGGCCGGGCAGGTGTGGTGATTAAGAACACCTTCCTTTCCAATGGCGACAATGCTTCGGTCAGCTTGCGCAAATGGCTACTTGAATCGTGTAACCTGCACACGATCCTGGATTGTCCCGGGGGGACGTTCCTGGGAGCCGGCGTTAAGACCGTTGTGCTGTTCTTCGAGAAGGGGAGCCCGACCCGGAAGATTTGGTACTACCAACTCGATCCCGGCCGCAATATGGGCAAAACCAACCCGCTAAATGATCACGATCTTGCTGAGTTCGTGAAGCTGCAGAAGACGAAGGCCGATACACCCAAGAGTTGGAGCCTGGATGCAAGGACGATCGACCAGACAACGTTCGATCTTTCGGTCAAGAATCCCAATGGCGGCAAGGAAGAGAGGCTTCGTAGTCCGAAGGAGATTCTAGACGAGATCGCCGCTTTGGATGCCGAGAGCACGGAAGTGCTTCGGAAAATAGGGGGGGTACTGTGAAACTTAGCAAGTCAATCATAGAAGAAATCCGCGAATTAATTCGATCGGCTCGCGCCAATGTGGCGCGGGGCGTGGATCTGATCCAGGTCAATACGTGTTTTGAAGTCGGCCGCCGGATTATCGAGGAAGAGCAGAAAGGGGAAGGCCGGGCGCACTATGGAAAAGCCGTCATCAAGGCTCTTGCCGGCCGTTTGATCGCGGAATTCGGCAGCGGTTTCTCGGAACGCAATCTAGCCTACATGAGAGCCTTTTTTCAGATTTATCGAGACCGGAATCCAATTTTGCAGACAGCGTCTGCAAAATCCGATTCTGGCGAGAAAATGCAGACGCTGTCTGCATTATCGGAGTCTTTGGTACAGGCTATAACACCCCTTGGCAAGCCGCCGTTCACCCTGAGCTGGTCTCATTATGTCTTTCTGATCGGGATCCAGAATCCCGATGAGCGAAGCTTTTACGAAATCGAAGCCACCCAACAAAACTGGACCGTGCGCGAGCTCCAGCGCCAATTCGATAGCAGTCTTTACGAGCGCTTGGCGCTAAGCCGGGATAAGAACGGTATCCGGCGACTGGCTAGAAACGGCCACATAATCAACCAATCCAAGGATCTGCTCAAGGAGCCGCTAGTCCTAGAGTTTCTCGGGCTTTCCGAACAAGCCCGATACTCGGAAACCGACCTGGAAGCGGCCATCATTGACCATATCGAACGCTTCCTGCTTGAACTGGGCAAGGGATTTCTATTCGAGGCCCGCCAAAAGCGATTTACTTTCGATGCCGACCATTTCTTTGTGGATCTTGTTTTCTACAACCGCTTGCTGCGCTGCTACGTATTGATTGACCTTAAAATTGGCAAGCTTACTCATCAGAATCTCGGGCAGATGCAGATGTATGTCAACTACTTCGATCGGTATATCAAGACGGAAACTGAAAACGCCTCCGTCGGCATAGTTCTTTGTAAGAATAGGAACGGGGCATTGGTAGAGATTACCTTGCCAAAAGATGCGAACATTCATGCGCGGGAATATCAGCTTTACTTGCCCAGCAAGGAGGCGTTGCGACGTAAATTAATTGAGTGGGTGGGAGAGGCCGCCGAATAAGGGAACTGGGCGCATGGGCACAGAATTTTTTATTGTGATCTGGGAGCAGCCATGAAAGCGGGGTGGAGGTTATGTCCGCTCGGTTCTATTGCGGAGATAAAAGCAGGAAACTCGGCACCTCAAGCCAAGGAGTCGTTCGTCGGTGGAATTCATCCATTTTTCAGAACGGCCGATGCCGGCCGAGTTCGATTCGGAACTATATTCGAGTCGGATGACTACCTTAATGAGGATGGCATTAAAGGGCTTCGCCTGTTTCCAAAGGGCACGATTTTATTCCCAAAAAGCGGAGCATCAACATTTCTCAATCATCGGGTGATGCTGGGAGTGGATGGATATGTATCGAGCCACTTAGCTACGATATTGGCTGATCGTTCTCAAGCCGAGTGTGGATATCTTCTATATTTTCTGCGAACTATTTTTACCCAAGATCTTATCCAGGATCACGCCTATCCATCATTGAACTTGCTTGATATCGCATCGATTAAAGTCATCCTTCCTCCTCTTCCCGAACAGCGGCGGATCGTCGGCATCCTCGATAAAGCATTCGAAAGAATCGCCACCGCCAAAGCCAACGCCGAAAAAAACCTCCAAAACGCCCGCGCCCTCTTCAGAAGCCAATTACAAAATTCCTTCTCTCCTCAAGATGAGCAGTGGATTGAAACAAAGCTAGCAAATGAGATCGATTTTCTTGCGGGATTCGCTTTCAAGAGCGCCCAATACACTGATTCTTCTGACGGCGTTCGACTCTTGCGGGGCGATAACATTGTTCAAGATGCAATTCGCTGGGAAGATGCGAGGAAATGGTCTTTGTACGATATAAGGGGATACAATCGATATCAGCTCAATCAAGGTGATGTCGTTCTTGCAATGGATCGTCCATGGGTGAAGGCAGGGCTGAAACATGCGATGATAAAAGAGATAGATTTGCCTTGTCTTCTTGTGCAACGGACTGCAAGGCTCCGTTGCGGTGATAGGCTTAACGAGCGATTTTTAAAATATCTCATTGGTAGCGAAGCGTTTGCTAAGCATATCCTTAGTGTTCAAACAGGAAGCGGCGTCCCCCATATCAGCGGGCAACAGATTCTCGATTTCGCGTTCAAGATGCCTTCCAAAGTTGAGCAATGTCGAATTGCCGATAATCTGGATTCTTTTCGTGAAGACACCCTTTGCCTCGAATCCATCTACCAACGCAAAGTGATCTTACTCGACGAGCTCAAGAAATCCATTCTTCACCCAGCCTTCAACGGCGCGTTATAAGGACATGATGGCCAAAAAACCAATCCAACTTCCGAGATCGTCTTATATCAAACCGATGACGGCCATTTACGAATCGATTGTCGATTTGAGGACGAGACGGTCTGGCTAACGCAAAAGCTGATAGCGGAGTTTTTCCAGAAAGATATCCGTACGATCAATGAACACATTCGAAATATCTTATTAGACGGAGAGCTTTCATCTGATTCAGTTATCCGGAAATTCCGGATAACTGCTGATGATGGGAAAACATATTATGCTCAATACTACAGCTTAGAGATGATCCTGGCCGTCGGCTACCGCGTTCGCTCCACTCGCGGCACCCAATTCCGCCAATGGGCCACATCCCGCCTTCGCAAAATTCAGCGCCCGCCGCAGATCTCTTGCGGAATCTCAGGGGGAAAAAAGCTCTCCAAGCCCTTGAAAACAAAGCCCGTATGATTAAGAATGGGACGAAGCACATCAAAAAGACCAAAGGGGTGTAGGCGGGTTGACTCATAACTTGACTTATACTTGACTTATGATTAGCCTTGAATCATGGGCTATATACCGAAGTACACCATCACGCCCCGGCTCCTGGCCGAGATCGAGCGGATCTCTGCCCTTCGCGAGCGGATCCAGGGGGCCATGGTGGACTTCGCCTGGGTCCCTTCCCTGCAGAAGGATTCCCGCATGCGCACCGCCCATGCCTCGACGGCCATCGAGGGCAATCCCCTGACCCTCGAGCAAGTCCGTCTCTTGGAGGAAGGCCGGGAGCTTGCGACGCCAGACACGCGCCCTAGGCGGGAAGTCCTTAACTACCTGGCCGGGCTTCGGCATCTGGAAAAGAACGCCTCTAAGTCAAAGTTCCATCACGACGACATTCTGGAATTGCACCGTATCCTGGCCGGCGAGGTCATGGACCAGGGCCGGGCCGGGCAGTACCGGACGATCGCCGTCAGGGTGGGATCCTACAGCCCACCCCCGCCGGATGCCGTCTCGGGCCTCATGGCCGAGCTCCTGATTTGGTGGAACACGGCCTCGAAGAAGCTCTCGTCCGTCCTCAGCTCGTCCATTCTCCATTATCGGTTCGAGGCCATCCATCCCTTCGCCGACGGCAACGGCCGGACCGGGCGGGTTCTGGCCCTTTGGGAGCTCTACCGGCGGGGATTCGACACCCACCATATCTTCGCGGTGGACGAGTATTACTGGGAGGATAGGCCGAAGTACTATGCGGCTCTCCAAGGCGTGCGGCAATCCGGAGAAGATCTGACGGCTTGGCTGGAATATTGCGCCGAAGGCTTGCGGCAAACGCTGGAGCGGGCTTGGCTGCGGATCAAGGCCTTTCAGGTCAAGCCGGAGCAGAAGCTCCTGCTGCGTCCCCGGCAGGAAAAGCTGCTCCATCTGCTGAAGGATCACGGCAGCCTGGCCCCTGCCGAGATCTGGAAGGCGCTGGATATATCCAAGCAGGGAGCGATGGACCTCCTACGCCCCCTGATTGAAGCCGGCCTTGTCGAAAAGATCGGGGGCAAGAAGACCGGAGTCTATGTCCTGAAGAAGCCATGAACGAAGCCGAAACCAGAGCCGAGTACATCGATCCCGCCCTGAAGGCAGCCGGATGGGGTGTGGCCGAAGGCAGCCGCATCCGCCGGGAATACCAGATCGCTCCCGGCCGCTTGGAAGGCCACGGCCGAAGGGGCAAGGCCCTGACCGCGGACTATGTCCTGACCTACCGCAACACGAAGTTGGCCGTTCTTGAAGCCAAGCCCGACCACGCGCCCTTGACCGAAGGCGTAGGCCAAGCCAAAGACTACGCCGAGAAGCTGGCCGTCCGCTTTGCCTATTCTTCCAACGGGCATGGCTTCTATGCCGTCGACATGGAGACGGGCAGAGAAGGGGAGATCGAGAAGCTCCCCTCCCCGGATGAGCTTTGGACGCGCATCTATCCCAGACGCAATGAGTGGCGGGATCGATTCGCGAAGATTCCCTTCGAGGACAAGGGCAACAGACTCGAAGATCGGTACTTCCGGGATCTGGCCATCGAGCGGGCCTTGGAGGCCATTGCGGCGGGCGAGAAGCGCATCCTCCTGACCCTGGCCACCGGCACGGGCAAGACCATGATCGCCTTCCAGATTGCCTGGAAGCTCTTCCACAGCCGGTGGAATCTGCAAGGCGAGCCGGGAAGAAGGCCCCGCATTCTCTTCCTGGCCGACCGCAATATCCTGGCCAACCAGGCCTTCAACGCCTTCTCGGGCTTTCCCGAGGACGCGATGGTGCGCATCGTGCCGGGCGACATTCGGAAAAAAGGCCGCGTCCCCACCAACGGCAACCTGTTCTTCACCATCTTCCAAACCTTCATGTGCGGGCCGGAGAAGGACGGCAAGCCCTCGCCGTATTTCGGGGAGTACCCTCCTGATTTCTTCGATTTCATCATCATCGATGAATGCCACCGCGGCGGAGCCAACGATGAGAGCACCTGGCGGGGCATTTTGGAGTATTTCGCGCCGGCAGTCCAGCTGGGGCTTACCGCCACGCCGAGACGGCAGGAAAATGCCGACACCTACGCCTATTTCGGGGAGCCGGTCTACGTCTACTCGCTCAAACAGGGCATCAACGACGGCTATCTGACCCCCTTCAAGGTTCGGGAGATCAGCACGTCCCTCGATGAATACGTCTATGCCGATGACGACCAGGTTATCGAAGGCGAAGTGGAGCCTGAGAAGACCTATGGAGAGCGGGACTTCAACCGAATCATCGAGATCAGGGAAAGGGAAGCGGCCCGGGTCCGCATCTTCATGGACCAGATCGACCAGAGCGAAAAAACACTAGTCTTCTGCGCCTCGCAGGACCATGCCCTGGCCGTCCGGGATCTCATCAATCAGATGAAGACAAGCTCCGATCCCAACTACTGCCACCGGGTCACCGCCAATGACGGAGAGCTGGGGGATCAGCACTTGCGTGACTTCCAGGACAACGAGAAGACCATCCCGACCATCCTGACCACCTCCCAGAAACTGTCCACGGGGGTGGATGCCAGGAATATCCGCAATATCGTCCTAATGCGGCCGATAAACTCCATGATCGAGTTCAAGCAGATCATCGGAAGGGGGACGAGGCTGTATGAGGGCAAGGACTACTTCACCATCTACGACTTCGTGAAGGCGCATCGCCACTTCCAGGATCCGGAGTGGGATGGGGAGCCGGTGGATCCGGAGCCGAGAGGGGATTTCTACCTGAAAGGGGGGCATAAGACTCCCCCCAAAGTAAGGCAGGATGAGGATCCCGAGCCCAAGCCGAAGATCCGGGTCAAGCTGGCCGACGGAAAAGCCCGCACGATCCGGCACTCAATGAGCACGTCCTTCTGGCATCCCGATGGGACGCCGGTATCGGCTCAGCAGTTCATGGAGCTTTTATTCGGGAGGCTGCCGGAGTTCTTCAGGGACGAGGAGGAGCTGAGAAGGCTGTGGAGCGATCCGGGAACAAGACGGAAGCTTCTGGATGGACTGGCGGAGAAAGGCTTTGGAAAAGACCAGTTGGCGGAGATGCAGAGGATCATAGACGCGGAGAAGAGCGATCTGTTCGATGTGTTAGCCTACGTAGCCTATGCGGAGCCTCCGATCACCAGGGAGGAGCGGGCGGCCAAGGCGAAAGTCGCTATCAGTGAAGAGTTTAGCAGCAAGCAACAGGCTTTCCTGGACTTCGTCCTGGCCCATTACGTGAGCGTGGGCGTGGAGGAGTTGGATACGGAGAAGCTGACCCCGTTGTTGCTGCTGAAATACCACGATTCGCTCTATGATGCGATGGAGGATTTGGGGAGGCCGGAGGAAATCAACAGGGCGTTCAGCGGATTCCAGAAGTATCTGTATCCAAGAGTTGCTGACTAAGGCCCTGCCTTTTTGAATTTGGCCGTATTGTTGCGGGTAATGATTGACCCCCGCCCTTCCCCCCGGTTAAGATAATCCCTGCCACTGACAGATCCCTAAGGAGCCCTCATGCCGAAGTATCGCATCGCCATCCTCCCCGGCGACGGGGTGGGCAAGGAAGTCGTCGAGGCCTGCCTGATCGTCCTCAACAAGCTCGGGGTGGATGCCGAGTACGTCTACGGCGACATCGGCTGGGAGTTCTGGTGCAAGGAGGGCAACGCCCTGCCCGAGCGCACCACCAAGATGCTCAAGGAGNNGGCGCCATCACCTCCAAGCCCAAGGGCGACGCCCTGGCTGAGATCGATCCCGCCCTTCGCGGCAAGGGCCTGTCCTACTTCAGCCCCATCGTCCGCCTGCGCCAGGAGTTTGACCTCTATTCCAACCTTCGCCCCTGCAAGGCCTACCCCGGCAACCCACTCAACTACCGGGACGGCATCGACATGGTCATCTTCCGCGAGAATACCGAGGGCATGTACGCCGGCGTGGAGTACTTCCCCCTGCCGCCGGCACTTCGCGACGCCCTGGCCGGCCATCCCAAGATGAAGCCCTTTCTGTCCGTGCCACTTGACGAGATCGCCATCTCGACCCGGATCATGACCCGCCGAGGCTGCGAACGCATCTGCCGGGCGGCCTTCGATTTCGCCCGCAAGGCCAAGCGCCGCTCGGTGACCTGCGTCGAGAAGCCCAATGTTCTGCGCGAAACAGGCGGCCTGATGCTATCGATCTTCCGCGAGGTGGCCAAGAATTACCCCGAGATCCAGGCCAAGGACGCCAACATCGACGCCATGTGCATGTGGCTGGTCAAGAACCCCTTCGACTATGATGTCCTGGTGGCCGAGAACCTCTTCGGCGACATCATCTCCGACCTGGCGGCGCAGCTTGTCGGCGGCTTGGGATTCGCCGCGGCCGGCAATATCGGCGACAAATACGGCGTCTTCGAGCCGACCCACGGCTCGGCTCCCAAATACACCGGCCTCTACAAGGTCAATCCCATCGCCACCTTCCTGGCCGCCAAACTGATGCTGGAATGGCTGGGCGAGACGGCCAAGGCCGTCCAGATCGAAGCGGCCATCGCCGCCGTCATCAAGGACGGACAGGTCCGGACCTACGACATGGGCGGCAAGTCGACCACCCTGGAGATGGGCCGGGCAGTGGCCCAGAAGCTCTGAGCCGCAGGAGGAACGCGTGGGCCGCACCGTCATCGAGAAGATCATCGCCGGGCATGCCGGAGGCCGCGTCGAGCCGGGCCGCATCGTTTGGATGGACCTGGACGTCCGCTCGGCCCGCGATTTCGGCGGCCCCAACGTGGCCCGCAGCTACGCCCGCGAATACGGCGACGCCCCCCTGGCCGATCCGGCCAAAACCGTTTTCACGTTCGATCTCTGCGCTCCCGCCTGCACCCTCAAGTACGCCGACAACCAGATGGCTTGCCGCGACTTCGCCCGCAAGCACGGCTTGGCGGTCTATGACGTAGACAAGGGCATCGGCTCGCACGTCCTCTTCGAGGAGGGGCTGGCCCGCCCCGGCGCAACCGTGGTCGGCACCGACAGCCACCTCAACATCCTCGGGGCTGTGAACGCCTTCGGCCAGGGCATGGGCGACGTGGACATCACCTTCGCCTTCAAGACCGGCCGGACCTGGTTCGAGGTGCCCGAAAGCGTCAAGGTCGTGCTCAAGGGACGCCCCTCGTCCGGCGCCTCGGCCAAGGATCTGACGCTGTTCCTGTGCCGCGAGCTGGGGACCAAGCGAATCGCCATTCGCTCGGCCGAGTTCTTTGGCGACGCAGCCCGCGCTCTCGATCTGGCCGGCCGCATCACCCTCTGCAGCATGATCACGGAGATGGCCGGCATCATCGGCTTCGTCCCCGAGCGGGGCGCCGCCTTCGCCCATGACATGGAGCGGCTGGGGCTGGGCGCGGCAGCCGACGTGGCCCCCGATGCCGACGCCGTCTATGCCGAGACGATCGAGGTCGACGTGACCGGCATCCCGGCCATGGTCGCGGCGCCGCCCTCACCCAATGCCGTCAAGCCCCTGCCCGAGGTCCGCGGCACCCGCATCGACTCGGGCTTCATGGGCTCCTGCACCAACGGCCGGACGGAGGACTTCGTCCGGGCGGCCGAGGTCCTGCGCCACCGCAAAGTCAAGCCAGGAGTCATGCTCAAGGTCGTCCCCGCCACGCGGCGCGTCTACCAGGAGCTCCTTGAAAAAGACATCCTGGGCGATCTCTTCCGAGCCGGGGCCATCATCATCAACCCCGGCTGCGGGGGATGCGCCGAAGGCCACGCCGGACTCACCGGCAAGGGCGAGGTCGAGATCAGCACCGGCAACCGCAACTTCCCGGGCAAGCAGGGCAAGGGCCCGGTCTACCTGGCCTCGCCGGCCGTAGTGGCGGCTTCTTGCGTCAAAGGCGGGATCGCCGGGCCGGAGGACATCTGACATGAAAGCCGCCGCCTTTCGAGGCCGCACCTGGACGCTGACCGACGCCGCCGGCCGGCTGATCGAGGACATCGACACCGACCAGATCTTCCACAACGCCCACCTCCACATCACCGACCCGGCCCAGATGGGCCCGCTGGCCCTGGGCAACCTGGAGGGCTGGAAGGACTTCCCGCAGAAAGCCAAGCCGGGCGATATCGTCGTGGCCGGCCGCAACTTCGGGGCCGGCTCGTCGCGCCAGCAGGCCGTGGATTGTTTTATCGCTCTGGGCATCGCCGCCGTCGTTGCGCCCTCGTTCTCGGCCATCTACTTCCGCAACGCGGTCAATTCGGCCCTGCCGGTGGTGCGGGCGTCCGGATTGGAGCGGGCGGTCGAGGCGGGGCTCCTCACTTCCGGGGACGAGTTGGAGATCGACCTCCTCGGCGGAACAGGCCAGGTCGCCGGCCGCGACGTGACTCTATCGATCGAGCCGATGGCCTCCGTTCCGCTCGAGATCTTCCGGGCCGGAGGCCTGTTCGCCTACGGCCGCCATGAGAAGAAAGCCGGGGACCGCTAAGCCATGCGCCTTCTGGCGGTCGATACCACCACGCCGAGTGGATCGGTGGCCCTGCTCGAGGACGATCGGGTCCTGGGCGAAGTCGGGATCGAGTCTCCGGCCACCCATTCCACCCGGCTCCTCCTGTCCGTGGATATCCTGCTCAAGTCCCACGGCTTGGAAATCGGCGGCCTGGACGGCTTCGCCGTCTCGCCCGGCCCCGGCTCCTTCACCGGCCTGCGCATCGGGCTGAGCACGGTCAAGGCCTTCGTCTTCGCCACCGGCAAGCCCGTGGCCGCGGTGTCCTCGCTGGCTGCCCTGGCCTGGAAGCATCGCGGCGGCAAGCCCGTCCTGGTCGGGCCGATGCTGGACGCCAAAAAGGGCGAGATCTATGCCGCCCTCTACGAGGCCGGGCCGAACGCGCTGCGGGCGATCATCCCCGAGGGGGCCTATGCCCCCGAGGAATACATGGGCCGCCTGCCGCACCGCCGGACGATCCTCTTTGCCGGGCACGGCTTGGACCTTTGCCGCCGCCGCCTGACGGCCCTTCTGGGCGACAAGGCCTGCCTCTCCGAGCGGACGTCCTTCATCGCGGCCGAGGTCGGGCGCCTCGGCCTGGAGGATCTGCGCCGGGGCCGCGGCGTGGATGCGTCCGCGCTCGAGCCCCGCTACCACCGCCGCTCGCAGGCCGAGGAAGGCCGCTAGGCCATGCCCGATTCCGGAGGCTTGGAATTCGAGCTGCGGCGGATGCAGCCCTCCGACCTGCCCGAGGTCCTGTCCATCGAGCGGCAGTCCTTCAGCCATCCCTGGATCGAGTCGACATTCCAGGGCGAGATGCAGAATCGCGGCATCTCCCATCCCATCGTGGCCGTCTCCGGGCCCGGCGGGCGGCTGATCGGCTACGTCCTCTACTGGCTGGTCGGCGACGAGATGCAGATCAACAACGTGGCCGTCCACCCCGAATGGCGGCGGCGCGGAGTGGCGGAGAGAATGCTGAGGGCGGTCCTAGAGGATGCCAAGGACGGGGGAGCGGCGTTCGCGGTGCTCGAAGTCCGGGAGTCCAACACGGCGGCCCGAACCCTCTACGAAAAGAAGCTCGGCTTCGGATTCCTGGCCGTCCGCGAGGGGTATTACTCCCACCCCGACGAGGCCGCGATCGTCCTCGGCTTACCCCTCTGAGCCGTAGTCGATCCGCAGCAGGCACAGCCCCTTGGCCGGCGCGGTGGGGGAGGCCAACTGGCGCGTCCGTCCGGCGAAGATCTCTTCGATCCGTTCCACCGGCACGCGGCCCCGTCCCACCTCCAGCAGCGTTCCGACCATCGTCCGGACCATATAGCGGAGGAAGCCGTCCGCCTCGACGGTGTAGACGATCTCGCCGCCGCGCCGGCGCAGCTCCGAGCGCGTCACCCGCCGCACCGGGGAGCGGTCGCGATTGGAGGAGAAGCCCTGGAAGTCGGCTTGGCGGATGAAAAGGCCCGCCGCCTTCCGCATGCGGGCCAGGTTGAGGGGGTGGGGCCGGTGCAGGGCATAGCGCAGGTCGAAGGGGCTGATGGAGGGCGAGGTGACGATGCGGTATTGGTAGATTTTGGAACGGGCGCTGCGGCGGGCGTGGAAGGCGGCCGGCGCCACGGCCAGCGAGAGGGCGCGGATGTCGGGCGGCAGGATGGCGTTGAGGGCCTTGAACAGCTCGGCTTCGCCCAGCTTGAAGGCCGCCTTGAAGCTGGCCGTCTGGCCGAGGGCGTGAACCCCGGCGTCCGTGCGGCCGGCTCCGAAAAGCGGGACCGGCTCTCCGGCCAGCCTTTCCAGGGCCGCCTCGACCGTGCCTTGGATGGTGCGGCATGCCGGCTGGCGCTGCCAGCCGAAGTAATCCGTCCCGTCGTAGCAGAGGGTCAGGCGGTAGCTCTTCATCTCATCTCATTTCATCTCATCTGCGGCCGGGGCGGACCGGCTCCCGCCCGGCCAGCTTAAGGGCTGTGCGGACGGCTTCCGCGGGGGTCTCGGCGGGTGTCACCCCACGGACCTTCCAGGTGCCCAGGCCGATCACCGGCTTGCCGAAGATGTTGCCGTAGGCGATCTCGCTCAGGGTGCCGAACTCACCGTCTACGGCGATCAGGACGTCCGCATTCATGGCCACCAGGGAGTTGCGGCTGTAGCCGAGCCCGGTCGGGACGGCCACGTCGATATAGGGATTGGCATCTTCGGCCGACACGCCGGGCAGGATGCCGATGGTCAAGCCGCCGGCCTCGCGGGCGCCGCGGGCCGCGGCCGTCATAACCCCGCTCAAGCCGCCGCAGACCAGCACCGCCCCGGCTTCGGCGATGAGCCGGCCGACTTCCAAGGCTTGGTCTTCGAAGCCGGGCTTGGGCCGGGCCCCGCCGATGACGCCGATGCGGGCGCGCTTGCGAATATCGGAATGCATGGCCATGACCCTCCCTCAGCCCACTATAGGGAATTCCGTCGCCGCCGTCAAAATGTTAGAATAGGCCGCCTATGGCAGAATATTCGCACAAGCTTCGACGGCTCGGTCTGCCCGCTGCGCTGGCGGCCGCTGCGGTCCTGTCCCTCTCCTCCGGCTGCCGGAAAAAAGCCGGCCCGGATTTGCATTCCATCAACCTGATCCACTCCCTGACGGCCGCCGGGGTTGTCTCGAGCCCGCTGCGCGAAGCGTCTGCAGCCGGCTTCAACGAGAAGGATTATCCCTTCCAATCCGCGCCGATGGAACAAGCCGGCCGGGGGGAAGATCCTCTGGGAATCAAGCGCCGGGTCAACCTGGGAGTGACCGATACCCAGATCTTGTTCGCCCCTTCCCGCAGCGAGTACCACATCGAGCTTCCGGCAGGCCCTGCTGGCCGCATCGACACGGGATTGGTCGTCATCCGGGACGCCCATTCCATCGCTGCCGGCGGCGACGGTACCGATCCGGGCGCCCAAGTCGTTTTTCATGTCATCCTCGAGTCCGGCGGGCGTAAGAAGATTCTCCTGGAACAGGCTCTGGCCCTCCCCCCGGTCCGGGAATCCCGCACGGTCAGCTTTGCCTTCCGCAGCCTCGAGGTGCCGGCCCGCAAGAAGCGCGGCACGCTGCGGCTGATGACGGGCGGCCAGAAAGGCGCTTTCGCCGCCTGGCAGGCGCCGGTCTTCTTCGTGCCTCAGCCCGAGGCGGTCAACGTCGTCCTCATCTCCATCGATACCCTGCGGGCTGACCACGTGGGCGCCTACGGGTACGGCCGGCCCGTCACACCCAACCTGGACGCGCTGGCAGCCGAGAGCGTCCTGTTCAAGAACGTCTATTCCACTGCTCCCTGGACGCTTCCCGCGCACATGTCGATTATGACCGGCATGAACTGCGTCCGCCACCGCGTTTTTTATGAGTACGACCGTCTGGCGCCGGACATCCCGACCCTGGCCGGGATGATGCAGGAGCACGGCTATGCCACCCATGCCGTCACCGGGGCCGGCTTCGTCAATTCCGTCTTCGGCTTCGCCAAGGGCTTCGACGAGTACTCCATGAGCCAGGGGGATCTGGCCGACCCCCGGCTGGCCGAAGGCGCAGGCCGGGAGGCCGTGGACTGGATCGACAAGGAAGGAGACCGGCCGTTCTTCCTGTTCCTGCATACCTACCAGGTCCATGCGCCCTATAAGGGCCGCGAGGATTTGAAGGACATCTTCCTCGAGCCGGGCGCGCGCTGGCGAGCCTTCGACGTCAATCGGGACCTGGGCGGGCGGGGGGGGATCTTCACTCC
>DFYJ01000136.1 GCA_002383325.1 Candidatus Aminicenantes bacterium UBA4085 | reverse complement strand
GATCTCGGTGACGGTGCCGGCGCCGACGGTCCGGCCGCCCTCGCGGATGGCGAACCTCAGCCCCTTCTCCATGGCCACGTCCGAGATCAGGTCGATCTCCAGGTTCACGTTGTCCCCCGGCATGACCATCTCCACACCCGCCGGAAGCTTCGCGTCCCCCGTCACGTCCGTCGTCCGGAAGAAGAACTGCGGCCGGTAGCCCGTGAAGAACGGCGTGTGCCGCCCGCCCTCTTCCTTCGTCAGCGCCACCACCGTGGCCTTGAACTTCCGGTGCGGCGTGATCGACCCCGGCTTGGCCAGCACCTGCCCCCGCTCGACATCGGTCTTCCCGATCCCGCGCAGCAGGCACCCGATGTTGTCCCCCGCCTGGGCCTGGTCCAGGAGCTTGCGGAACATCTCCACGCCCGTCACGATCGACTTGCGCGTCTCGGTGAACCCGACGATCTCGACCTCGTCGCCCACCTTCACCACACCCCGGTCCACCCGGCCCGTCACCACCGTGCCCCGCCCCGTGATCGTGAACACGTCCTCGATCGACATCAGGAACGGCTTGTCCACTTCCCGCAGCGGCTCCGGAATGAAGGTGTCCATGGCCTTGACCAGCTCCCAGATCGCCTTCCCGCCCTCGCCCGTCGGATCCGCCAGCGCCGCCGTCGCCGAGCCCCGAATGATCGGCGTCGTGTCGCCCGGGAACTCGTACTTCGTCAGCAGCTCGCGAACCTCCAGCTCCACCAGGTCCAGGATCTCCGGGTCGTCCACCAGGTCGCACTTGTTCATGAAAACCACGATGGCCGGCACGTTCACCTGCCGCGCCAGCAGGATGTGCTCCCGCGTCTGCGGCATCGGCCCGTCGGCCGCCGACACCACCAGCACCGACCCGTCCATCTGGGCCGCCCCCGAAATCATGTTCTTGATGTAGTCGGCGTGCCCAGGACAGTCGATGTGCGCGTAGTGGCGCAGCTCCGACTCGTATTCCACGTGGCTGAGGGCCACCGTCAGGATCTTCGTCGCGTCCCGGCGGAACATCTTGACGTCCGCCTTGGCTACTTCGTCGTAGCTCTTGGCCGTCGCCAGCCCCTTGGTCGCCAGCACCTTCGTGATGGCCGCCGTCAGGGTCGTCTTGCCGTGATCAATGTGACCGATCGTCCCCACGTTCACGTGCGGCTTGGTCCGTTCGAACTTCGCCTTGGCCATAGTGTCCTCCTTGCCTGGCTCCCTTAATGGGTCTCGTAGGCCAGCCGGCCCTCGATCCGGGCGATAATCTGCGCCTGGACCGCGGGCGGCACCGTATCGTACTGGGCGAATTCCATGGAAAACACGCCCCGGCCCTGGGTCAGGGTCCGCAGGATCGTGGCGTAGCCGAACATCTCGGCCAGCGGGGCGACGGCCCGAATGACGCGCGAGCCGCCGCGCATCTCCATGCCCTCGATCTTGCCCCGGCGGGAGTTGAGATCGCCGACGATGTCGCCCAGATAGTCGTCCGGGGCGACGATCTCGAGCTTCATCAGCGGCTCCATCAGGGCCGGCTCGGCTTTGGCCGCCGCTTCCTTGAAGGCCATGGCGGCGGCGATCTTGAAGGCCAGCGGGGTCGATTCGTCGGAGTTGAAGGCCCCGGAAGCCAGGGTGGCCTTGATGTCGGACAGGGGGAAGCCGGCCAGCAGGCCGACGTCGAACGACTCGTGGACCCCGTCCTCGACCGCGCCGACGAACTCGGCCGGGACCTCGTTGGGCCGGGCCTTGTTGACGAACTCGAAGCCCGCCCCCCGCGGCAGGGGCTCCAGCCACATCTCGACCTTGGCGTACTGGGCCTTGCCGCCGGACTGGCGGGAGAGCTCGGCCTTGCCGCTGGACGGCTTGCCGAGGGTCTCCCGGTAGGCCACCTGGGGCCGGCCGGTGTTGGCCCGGACGCCGAACTCGCGGGCCAAACGGTCGATGATGATGTCCAGGTGCAGCTCGCCCATGCCGTGCAGCAAGGCCTGCCCGGTGTTGGGGTCGGTCGTCACCCGCAGGGTCGGATCCTCCTTGGCCAGCTTGGCCAGGGCGGCCTCGAGCTTGCCGTGGTCGACCTTGCTCTTGGGCTCGACGATCATCTGGATGACCGGCAGGGGGAAGGTGATGTTTTCCAGGATCAGGGGCTTGGTCTTGGAGCACAGGGTGTCGCCCGTGGTCAGCCCCTTCATCGTGCCCATGGCCATGATGTCGCCGGCGAAGATGTCCAGGACCTCTTTCCGCTTGTTGGAGTGCATCTCCAGGAAGCGGGCCGGCTTCTCCTCTTCGTCCTTGCCGGAGTTGTAGAGGACGGAGCCGGCGCGGGCCTTGCCGGAGTAGACCCGGAAATAGGCCAGCTGGCCCATGTACGGGTCGTTCTGGGCCTTGAAGACCAGGGCCGCGAAGGGCTCCTCGTCGGAGGGCCGGCGGATCTCGGCCTGGTGGGTCTTGGGGTGGAGGCCCCGCACGGGGGGCATGTCGGCCGGCGAAGGCAGGTAGTCGACGATGGCGTCGAGGAGGGGCTGGACGCCCTTGTTGCGGAAGGAGGCGCCGTGCAGGACGGGCACGGCCCGGCCGGCCAGGGTGGCCCGGCGGACGGCGGCCCGCAGATCGTCGGCCGGGACGTCCCGGCCCTCCACGTACATCTCCATGATCCTCTCGTCGACGTCGGCGACCTGCTCGACGAGCAGAGCCCGGCGCTCGCGGACCTCGCGGTCGCCGCTCGCGTCGCTCGCCGTCATGTCGCTTCCGATCACGTCCATTCCCCAGTCATACCTTGTCATCCCGACCAGGTCGACAACGCCCCGAAAGGCGTCCTCCCGGCCGAGAGGCGTCTGGATGACAAGAGGATGGGCGTTGAGCCGGGCGCGCATTTGCGCCACGGCCCGTTCCGGATCGGCCCCGACTCGGTCCATCTTATTGATGAACGCCAGCCGGGGAACCCGGTACTTATCCGCCTGCCGCCAGACTGTCTCGGATTGGGGCTCGACCCCACCGACCCCGCAGAGCAGGATCACCGCTCCGTCCAGGACCCTCAGCGACCTCTCGACCTCGGCCGTGAAGTCGACGTGTCCGGGCGTGTCGATGATGTTAACGCGGTGGGCATTCCAGTAACAGGTGGTGGCGGCAGAGGTGATGGTTATGCCACGTTCCTGCTCCTGAGCCATCCAATCCATGACGGCGGTACCCTCGTCGACCTCCCCTATCTTGTAGGTGATGCCGGTGTAGTAGAGGATACGCTCCGTCGTCGTCGTTTTTCCCGCATCGATATGGGCCATGATGCCGATGTTCCTGACGTGTTCCATAGCATAGGGTCGCGTCATGACATCGCTCGCTCATTCGTCGAATGCCGGCTTCTCCGATGCGGGGTTCGAACATCTATAAGATCACCAACGATAATGAGCGAAAGCCCGGTTGGCCTCCGCCATCTTATGGGTGTCTTCGCGCTTCTTGACCGCTCCGCCCTTATTGGCCAGGGCGTCCAGGACCTCGGCCGTCAGCTTGTCGACCATGGTCCGTCCGCCGCGCTCCTGGGCGTAGTGGATCAGCCAGCGGCAGCCGACCGAGATCGAGCGGCTCATGTCGACCTCGATGGGCACCTGGTAGGTGGCGCCGCCGACCCGGCGGGACTTGGTCTCCAGCAGGGGGCGGACGTTGTCGATGGCCTTCTCGAAGGCCTTCAGCGGGTCTTCCTTGGCCTTGGCCTGGATCTGGTCCAGGGCCCCGTAGACGATCCGCTCGGCGGTGGACTTCTTGCCTTCCTTGAGCAGGCTGCTGATGAACTTGGCGATCAGGACGGATCCGTACTTCTGGTCGCCGACGACCTTGCGCTTCTTGATGGTTCCGCGGCGGGGCATGGCGGACTCCTAGCCTTTCTTCTCTTTGGGCCGCTTGGCCCCGTACTTGGAGCGGGCCTTGCCGCGGTTGGCTACGCCCTCGCTGTCGAGGGTGCCGCGCACGATATGGTAGCGCACGCCGGGCAGATCCTTGACCCGGCCGCCGCGCACGAGCACGATGGAGTGCTCCTGCAGGTTATGGCCGACGCCGGGGATATAGCCGGTGACCTCGATGTTGTTGGACAGCCGGACGCGGGCCACCTTGCGGAGGGCCGAGTTGGGCTTCTTGGGGGTCGTCGTGAACACGCGCGTGCAGACGCCCCTCTTCTGGGGGGAGGACTCGAGAGCGGGCGATTTGCTCTTGTCCTTCTTCAGGGTTCGTCCCTTGCGGATGAGCTGGTTGACCGTCGGCAAAAGAACACTCCTTCTCTACGAATCCAAACGAGTTTGGGGTCCTGGCTCCGAGTCGACTTAGTCTTCTCGGGACAAGTGCCCGGTATTCTAACGGAAAGCGCCGGGCCTGTCAAGACTTTCCGGCGTTTTCCGATCAGCTCGTCGGGAGGGCGTCCTCCCCCGTCTTGTCCGCCTGCGGCAGGCCCTCGTCCTTGACCTCGACGCCGCGATAGAACTTGAAGCCCGTCCCGGCCGGAATCAGCCGGGCCATGATGATGTTCTCCTTGAGGCTGCGCAGGTAGTCGACCTTGCCGAACATGGAGGCTTCGGTCAGGACCCGGGTCGTCTCCTGGAAGGAGGCGGCCGACAGGAAGCTGTCCGTGCTCAAGGCGCTCTTGGTGATGCCCAGCAGGAGCGGCCGGGCCTTAGCCGGCTTGCCGCCCTTCTCCACGGCCTTGATGTTCTCCTCCTGGAAGACGAACTTGTCGACCTGCTCGTCGATCAGGAACTCGGTGTCGCCGACCTCCTCGACCTTGACCCAGCGGAGCATCTGCCGGATGATCGTCTCGATGTGCTTGTCGTTGATCGGCACGCCCTGCAGGCGGTAGACCTCCTGCACCTCGCGGAGCATGTACTCGGCCAGCTCCTTCTCGCCCAGGACCCGCAGGATGTCGTGCGGGTTGACCGGGCCGTCCATGAGGGCCGTGCCGGCCTTGATCCGCTCCCCGTCGCCGACGCTGATGTGGGCGCCGCGGGGGATGAGATATTCCTTGGACCCGACCCGTTCGCTCTTGACCGTGATCTTGCGGTAGCCGCGGACCAGGCCGCCGAACTCCACCACGCCGTCGATCTCGGAGATGACGGCGGGCGTCTTGGGCCGGCGGGCCTCGAACAGCTCCTCGGCCCTCGGCAGGCCGCCGGTGATGTCCTTGGTCTTGGCCTGCTCGCGGGGGATCTTGGCCAGGATCTCGCCGGAGTGGACCCGGGTCCCGTCCTTGACCTCCAGGTGGGCCCCGGCCGGCAGGTAGTAGCGCTTGAGGATGGCCGGGATCTCCTTGCCGTGCTTGTCCTTGGTCTTGTGGACCGTGTCGACGATCTCGATCCGGGGCTGGAGCTTCTCGTCCTTGGGCTCGATGATGACCTGGCTCATCAGCAGGGTCACCTCGTCCTGGGCCTCCTCCATGGTCACCTTGCGGACGACGTCATGGAACTGGACCAGGCCCGACTCTTCGGTCAGGACCAGGGCGTTGTAGGGATCCCACTCGGCGAAGACCTGGCGGGCCTTGACCTCCTGGCCCTGGCCCATGAGCAGCTTGGCGCCGTAGGGCACCTGGTAGTGCTCGGTCTCGCGGCCGCGGCGGTCGGTCAGGGCGATGTTGGCGGTCCGGTTGACCACGATCAGGGCCCCGTCCTTGTCCTTGACCACCTTGACGTTGGTGAACTTGATCAGGCCGTCGTTCTTGGCCTCCAGCTTGGACTGCTCCTTGGCCCCCATGGCGATGCCGCCGATGTGGAAGGTGCGCATGGTCAGCTGGGTGCCCGGCTCGCCGATGGNNGGGCGGCGATGATGCCGACCGCCTCGCCCATCTCGACCTCGTAGCCGCTGGCCAGGTTGCGGCCGTAGCAGAGCTGGCAGACGCCGCGCTTGGACTCGCAGGTCAGGATGGAGCGGATCTTGATCCGCTCGACGCCGATGGACTGCAGATCCTGGGCCACGGTCTCGCTGATCTCCTGGTTCTGGGCCACCACCACGGCGTTGGTGTCGGGATGGAGAATCCGCTCCAGGGACGTCCGGCCGATGATGCGGTCGATGAACGGCTCGATGATCTCGCCGTTCTCGACGATGGCCGCCACGTTGATGCCCTTGAGGGTGCCGCAGTCGTGCTGGTCGACGATGACCTCCTGGGACACGTCGACGAGCTTGCGGGTCAGGTAGCCGGAGTTGGCCGTCTTGAGAGCCGTGTCGGCCAAGCCCTTGCGGGCGCCGTGGGTGGAGATGAAGTAGTGCAGGACGTTCAGGCCCTCCCTGAGGTTGGAGGTGATGGGCGTCTCCAGGATCTCGCCCGAGGGCTTGGACATCAGGCCGCGCATGCCGGCCAATTGTCGGATCTGCTGCTTGTTGCCGCGGGACCCGGAGTCGGCCATGACGTACAGCGGGTTGAGGGCGGCGCCCTCGAAGCTGATCTTTTTCATCTCGCCCATCATGGCCTGGGAGACCTCGTCGGTCACCGCCGACCAGATGTTGATGACGTTGTTGAACCGCTCCCGGGTCGAGATCGTGCCGTCCAGGTACAGCTTCTCGATCTCCTGGACCCGCTTCTGGGCCTTCTCCACCATCTCGGCCTTGTTCTTGGGGATGACGAAGTCGTCGATGCCCAGCGAGAATCCGGCCTGGGTGGCCTGGGCGAAGCCCAGGGCCTTGAGCTTGTCCAGCGTCTCGACCGTCACGGCCAGGCCGCAGCGCAGGTAGATGTAGAAGACCAGGCTCTCCATGCCCTTCTTGCGGAAGACGCCGTTGAAGAACGGCAGCCCTTCCGGCAGGGCCTGGTTGAAGAGGATCCGGCCGGGCGTCGTCTCGACCAGCTCGCGCTTGACCGAGACCACCGGGCAGTTGGCCACGGCCTGGTCGTCGTAGAAGATGGCCAGGTTCATGAAGGCCCCGGTGTAGCGCAGCCGGACGAGCGACTGCAGCTTGACCTGCTTGTGCTCCATGGCCAGCAGCACGTCGTCGGCCGAGCCGAAGACCCGGCCCTCGCCCTGCAAGCCCTTCTTGGACAGGGTGGCGTAGTAGCAGCCCAGGACCATGTCCTGGCTGGGAATGGTCAGCGGCCGGCCGTTGGCCGGGGAGAGGATGTTGTTCGTCGACAGCATCAGGGTCGAGGCCTCGACCTGGGCCTCCACCGAGAGCGGGATGTGAACCGCCATCTGGTCGCCGTCGAAGTCNNGGCTCGAAGGCCTGGATGCCCAGCCGGTGCAGGGTCGGGGCGCGGTTCAGCAGGATGGGGTGCTCCTTGACCACCTCCTCCAGGTAGTCCCAGACCTCGGGCCGCTCCTGCTCGTGCCACTCGCGGGCCACCTTGATGCTCGGGACCAGGCCCTCCTTCTCCAGCTTGTGGAAGATGAAGGGCTTGAACAGCTCCAGGGCCATCTTCTNNTCTGGCGGAAGCGGCCCTGCTTGCCGCGCAGGGCCTCGCTCAGGGACTTCAGCGGCCGCCGGTTGGCGCCCAGGTGGACGCGGCCGCGCTTGCCGTTGTCGAACAGCGCGTCGACCGCCTCCTGCAGCATCCGCTTCTCGTTGCGGATGATGAGCTCGGGCGCTTTCAGCTCGATCAGCTTCTTCAGCCGGTTGTTGCGGTTGATGACCCGGCGGTAGAGG
This sequence comes from Candidatus Aminicenantes bacterium UBA4085, assembly GCA_002383325.1. GTDB lineage: Bacteria > Acidobacteriota > Aminicenantia > Aminicenantales > UBA4085 > UBA4085. The sequence continues at coordinate 8,424 of DFYJ01000136.1, read as the reverse complement.
TCGTTCAGGTCGGAGGTGGCGAAGCGGCCGCCGTCCAGCCGGACCAGCGGGCGCAGGTCGGGCGGGATGACCGGGATGGTGTCCAGGATCAGCCACTCGGGCCGGTTGCCGGACTTCTTGAGGGCCTTGAAGACCCGCAGGCGCTTGGCGTAGCGGAGCCGGCGCTGCTGGCTGGTCTCCTTCTTCATGGCCTTGCGCAGCCGGTCGGCCTCCTTCTTGATGTCGATCTTCTCCATCAGGATCTTGATGGCCTCGGCCCCGATCCCGGTCTCGAACTTGTCGCCGTACTTCTCCCGGGCTTCCTTGTACTCCTCCTCATTGAGGAGCTGCTTTTCCTTCAGCGGGGTGTCGCCGGGCTCGATGACGATGGAGCTCTCGAAATAAAGGACCTTCTCCAGGTCCTTGATGGTCAGGTCCAGGACCAGCCCGATGCGGCTGGGCGGGCTCTTGAAGAACCAGATGTGGGCCACCGGCGAGGCCAGCTGGATGTGACCCATGCGCTCCCGGCGGACCTTGCTCTTGGTCACCTCGACGCCGCAGCGCTCGCAGATGATGCCGCGGTACTTCATCCGCTTGTACTTGCCGCAGAGGCACTCGTAGTCGTTGATGGGTCCGAAGATCTTGGCGCAGAAGAGGCCGTCCTTTTCCGGCTTGAAAGTTCTATAGTTGATCGTCTCCGGCTTGGTCACCTCGCCCCAAGACCAGCTCTTGATCTTGTCGGGCGAAGCGATGGAGATGCGGACCCAGTCGAACTCGATCTTGGGCTTGCCGCCGAGGGGGGCTTTGAGTTCCATCACAGGTCTCCTTTGGGGCCTTGCGGCACCGTTATGCCCCAGGCCGTCTGGACCTCGTCCTTCTCCGTCTTGCCCAGCTCGACGTTGAGGCAGAGGCTCTGCAGCTCCCGGATCAGGACGTTGACCGACTCGGGCAGGCCCGGAGTGAACTCGTAGTCGCCCTTGACGATGGCCTCGTAGATCTTGGCCCGGCCTTCGACGTCGTCGGACTTGACCGTCATCATCTCCTGCAGGGTGTAGGCCGCGCCGTAGGCCTCCAGGGCCCAGACTTCCATCTCGCCGAAGCGCTGGCCGCCGAACTGGGCCTTGCCGCCCAGGGGCTGCTGGGTGATCAGCGAGTAGGGGCCGGTCGAGCGGGCGTGGATCTTGTCGTCGACCAGGTGGTACAGCTTCATCATGTAGATGTTGCCGACGGTGATCTCCTGGTCCAGCAGCTCGCCGGTGATGCCGTCGAAGAGCGGGATCTTGCCCGATTCGGGCAGGCCGGCCTTCTTCAGCAGCTCCTTGATCTCGATCTCGGTGGCCCCGTCGAAGACCGGGGTGTCCAGCCACAGGCCGAGCGTGTCGGCCGCCCAGCCGGCGTGGGTCTCCAGGATCTGGCCGACGTTCATGCGGCTGGGGACGCCCAGGGGGTTGAGGACGATCTCGACCGGGTTGCCGTCGGGCAGCCGGGGCATGTCCTCCTCGGGCACGATCTTGGCGATGATGCCCTTGTTGCCGTGCCGGCCGGAGACCTTGTCGCCGACCGACAGCTTGCGCTTCATGGCGATGTAGACCTTGATGGCCTGGATGACGCCGGGCGACAGCTCGTCGCCCTTCTTGAGGGCTTCGACCTTTTCCTTGAAGATGGCCTTGAGGGCCTCGCCCTGGCGGCGGATCTTGCGCTCGATGTCCTTGATCTTCTCGTCCCGCTCGGACTCTTCCTCGACCTTGATCTTGCCGAGGTCCTCGCCGTCCAGGGATTCCAGGACCCGCTCGGTCAGCTTGGAGCCCTTGGCCAGGACCGTCTCGCCGAGCTTGTGCTCCTTCTCCACGACGGCCCCCTTGAGCAGGGCCCGGACCTTGCGCCGCTTCTCCGTCTCCAGGATCGACAGCTCGTCGTCCAGGTTCCGCTTCATGCGGCCGATCTCTTCCTTCTCGATGACCTTGGCCCGCTGGCCCTTCTCCGAGCCGCGGCGGGAGAAGATGCGGACGTCGATGATGGTGCCTTCGACGCCGGGGGCGCAGTAGAGGGAGGCGTCCTTGACGTCCAGGGCCTTCTCCCCGAAGATGGCCTTGAGCAGCTTCTCCTCGGGCGACAGCTGGGTCTCGCCCTTGGGGGCGACCTTGCCGACCAGGACGTCGCCGGCCTTGACCGCGGCCCCGATCCGGACGATGCCGTTCTCGTCCAGGTTGCGGAGCAGGTTGTCCGGGACGTTGGGGATGTCGCGGGTGATCTCCTCGGGGCCCAGCTTGGTGTCGCGGGCCTCGATGGTCTCCTCGATGATGTGGAGCGAGGTGAAGACGTCCCGCTTGATCAGCTTCTCCGAGACGATGATGGCATCCTCGAAGTTGTAGCCGCGCCAGGGCATGAAGCAGCACAGCACGTTGCGGCCCAGAGCTAGCTCGCCGCCGTCGGAGCAGGAGCTGTCGGCCAGGATCTGGCCGCGGGCCACCCGCTGGCCGCGGCGGACGATCGGCCGCTGGGTCAGGCAGGTGTTCTGGTTGGTCCGCAGGAACTTGGTCAGGGCGTAGAGGTCGGTCAGGACGTCGTGCTCGCGCAGGCCCTCGACGTCGTCGACCCGGACCAGGATGCGCTCGGCGTCGACGAACTCGATGACGCCGGGCCGCTTGGCCACGATGACGTCGCCCGAGCCCTTGGCCGCCAGGAGCTCCATCCCGGTGCCGACCCGGGGCGCTTCCGGCGTCAGGAGCGGCACCGCCTGGCGCTGCATGTTCGAGCCCATCAGGGCCCGGTTGGCGTCGTCATGCTCCAGGAAGGGGACCAGGGCGGCCGAGAGCGAGATGAGCTGCTTGGGCGAGACGTCGATGTAGTGGATCTGGGCGGCCGGCAGGAGCTTGTAGTTGCCGGCCTGGCGGGCCGAGATGAGCTCGGCCGTGAAGCGGCCCTTCTCGTCAACCGCGGCGTTGGCCTGGGCGATGTTGAACTTCTCGTCCTCCCAGGCGGTCAGGTAGAAGCAGTGCGGCTCGAAGACCGGCAGGTGCTTGGCTTCCTTGCGCTTGAGGGCGGCCACTTCGCGCAGGGCCTCGCTCTTCTCGATGATCTCGCCGACCTTGCGCTCGCCGTCGCCGGGATGGATGATCTTGACGTAGTCGATGATCCGGCCGTCCTTGACCTCCCGGTAGGGGGTCTCGATGAAGCCGTAGTCGTTGATCCGGGCGAAGCAGCTGAGCGAGGAGATGAGGCCGATGTTGGGGCCTTCCGGCGTCTCCACCGGGCAGATGCGGCCGTAGTGGCTGGATTGGATGTCGCGGACCTCGAAGCCGGCCCGCTCCCGGCTCAGGCCGCCGGGGCCGAGGGCCGAGAGGCGCCGCTTGTGGGTCACCTCGGCCAGGCTGTTGATCTGGTCCATGAACTGGCTGAGCTGGGAGGAGCCGAAGAACTCCTTGAGCGCGGCGATGACCGGCTTGGAGTTGATCAGGTCCTGGGGCATGGCCGCGGCCAGGTCGGCCGTGATGGTCATCTTCTCCTTGATCGTCCGCTCCATGCGGGTCAGGCCGATGCGGAAGGCGTTCTCGACCAGCTCGCCGACTTGGCGGACCCGGCGGTTGCCGAGGTGGTCGATGTCGTCCACCGCGCCCTCGCCCTTGCGCAGCTTGAACAGGTACTTGATGACCTCGACGTAGTCGTTGGGCTGGAGGACTTTCTCCTCCAGCGACGTCTCGAGCTGCAGCTTGATGTTGAACTTGAGGCGGCCGATGCGGCTGAAGTTGTACTTCTGGGGATTGAAGAAGAGGTTGCGGAAGAGGGTGTGGGCGCTCTCCATGGTGTGGGGCTCGCCCGGGCGCAGCTTGCGGTAGATCTCGGCCAGAGCCTGGCCGGAGTCCTTGCGCAGGTCCTTCTTGATGGTGTTGACCACCAGCTGACCGGCGTCGTCGTCCAGGGGGAAGAAGACCTCGAACGGCTCGCCCTTGCCGATGAGCAGGTCGAGGGCCGTGTCGCCGATCTCCTCGGCCGCCTTGACCTTGCCCTTGATCCCGGACAGGGCGTAGGCCCCGGCCAGGTCCTTGCGGTCGATGGCCGCCCGGACCACCCCGGCGTCGCGGAACCCCTGCAGGATCTCGGCGGTCAGCTTCTTGCGGGCCCCGGCCAGGACGGCCCCGGTCTTGGGGTCCTTGACGTCCTCGGCCAGGGTCCTGCCGGCCAGCCCGTCGGCCAGGTCCCAGTAGAGCTTGTCGCCCCCCGGGGCCACCCGGAAGACGCGGTGGAAGAGCTTGAGGATGTCCTCGTCGGAGCCGAAGCCCAGGGCCCGCAGGAAGACGGTGGCCAGGAACTTTTTCTTGCGGTCCAGCCGGACCCAGAGGTTCTGCTTGAGGTCGTACTCGAACTCGACCCAGGCTCCCCGGTAAGGGATGAGCTTGGCGATGAAGTAACCCTTGGCCTCGCCCTGGCGGAAAAAGACGCCCGGCGAGCGCTGCAGCTGGGAGACCACGACCCGCTCGATGCCGTTGAAGATGAAGGTCCCCTTCTCGGTCATCAGCGGGATGTCGCCGAAGTAGACTTCCTGCTCCTTGATGTGCTTGAGCCGCTTGGCCTTGGTCGTGGCGTCCTTCTCCCAGGAGATCAGCTTGACCTTGAGGCGCAGGGGCACGGCGAAGGTGTAGCCCTTCTGCAGGCACTCGTTGGGGGTGTACTTCATCTTCAGCCCGACCGCGTCGCCGCAGTGGTCGCAAAGCGGCAGGGTGATCTTGCGGACCGCCCCGCAGTAGGGGCAGACGAGCTTCTCGGTCAGCTCCACGTCGGCCGGCAGGAGGGTGTCGCAGGCGGTGCAGCGGGGCCGGCTGTTCTCGACGCCCTTGAGGCGTCCGCACTTGCACTCCCAGTTGCCGATGGCGTAGGAGATGAAATCGAGCCGGGTCGTCTCCTTGAAGTCGTCGATGGGGAAGACGTCCTTGAAGGCGGCCTGCAGGCCCGTATCCTTGCGCTCCTCCGGCAGGAGCTCCATCTGCAGGAACTCCGCGTACGACTGCCGCTGGATGGCCAGCAGGTCAGGCATGGGAAAGACGGCTTTGATCTTGGAGAAGTCCAGACGCTCGCGCTCGGGGACTCGGGATTCGTTCATGGGCAAGGCTCACTCCTCAGCAGCGGGTCCCGCTCAAGGCAGGACGCGCCGCGTCATTCGTTGGACGCCCCTGGGACGGCCGGACGGATACCGCCCGGATGCCCCTTCCCGTTCACGGACAAGACGGCCGACAGGGGATGCCCCCGACCGGTCCTTATTGCAGCTCAACGATGGCGCCGACTTCCTCGAACTTCTTCTTCATCGTCTCGGCCTCGTCCTTGGACAGCCCTTCCTTGACGGTCTTGGGGGCGCCGTCGACCAGGTCCTTGGCCTCTTTCAGGCCCAGGGCGGTGATCTCGCGGACGACCTTGATGACGTTGATCTTCTTGTCACCGGCGCTCTTGAGGACCAGGGCGAACTCGGTCTTGGCCTCTTCGGCCTTGGCCTCGGCGGCGGGAGCAGCCCCGGCCATCGGGACGGCCATCGCCGCGGCGGCGCTGATGCCGTAGCGGCTCTCAAATTCCTTGATGTAGTCGGCCAGCTCCAGGACGGTCAGGGTGTCGAGGTGGCCGAAGAATTCCTCTTTCGTCAGCTTTGCCATGGGAGATCTCCTTTCCTTTTTCCTTGCGTTAGGCGGTCGTTTCCTTGGACCTTTTATCCTTCAGCTGACCAAGCAGCGCCCCGGTCTGGGACAGGGGGGCCTGCAAGGTCCGCAGAAGCTTCTGCAGCGGGGCGGCCATCATCACGGCGACCTTGGCCAGCAGGTCGGCCCGGGGGGCCAGCTTGACGATCTCGTCGAAGCGCTCCGGGGCGAAGTAGATGCCCTCGACCAGGCCGCCCTTGAGGGCGATGGCCTTGGTCGAGGCGGCGAACTCCTTGACCGTCTTGGCCAGGGCGATCGGGTCGGCCGAGGTGTAGGCGATCGCGGTCGGCTTGCGGAAGGCCGGCCGCAGGCTGGACGGGACGGACTCGGCCAGGGCCCGCAGGGCCAGCCGGTTCTTGACCACCTTGAGGGCGGCGCCCTGGGCCCGCAGTCTCTTGCGCAGGGCCGTGGCCTGGGACACCTTCATCTTGGTGTAGTCGAAGAGGTAGATGTTCTTGTGGGCGGCGAAGACGGCGCCCAGCTCGTCGATGCGGAGGGTCTTGGTCTCTTTCTTCAAAGCCGTCTCCTACTTCTGGTCGATGACGTCGTCGGTGATCCGGTAGGCCGGACCCATGGTCGTCGAGAGCGACAGGCTGCGCACGTACTTGCCCTTGGCCGAGGCCGGGCGGGCGTGCAGGATGGCCGCCAGGAGGACCTTGATGTTGTCGACCAGCTTGACGTCGTCGAAGGAGGCCTTGCCCACGGTGGTGTGGATGATGCTGGTCTTATCGACCCGGAACTCGACCTTGCCGGCCTTGCTCTCCTCGACCGCCTTCTTGATGTCCGTGGTCACCGTGCCGGACTTGGGGTTGGGCATCATGCCCTTGGTCCCCAGGATGCGGCCCAGCTTGCCCACCCCGCGCATGATGTCGGGGGTGGCGATGACTACGTCGTAGTCGATCCAGCCGCCGGCGATCTTCTCGATCAGCTCCTCGCCGCCGGCGTAGTCGGCCCCGGCCGCCTCGGCCTCGTGGACCTTGTCGCCCAGGGCCAGGACCAGGACCTTCTTGGTCTTGCCGATGCCGTGGGGCAGGACGACGGTGCCGCGGACCATCTGGTCGCTCTGCTTGGGATTGACGCCCAGCCGCATGGAGACGTCCACCGACTCGTCGAACTTGGCGAACTTGCCCTGCTTGAGCAGCTGGACCGCCTCTTCCAGGTTGAACTCCGGCTTGGTCCGGAGCGCCTTAGCCTTCAGATATTGCTTGCCGCGTTTAGCCACGGATGATCTCCAGTCCCATATTGCGGGCCGTGCCCTCGATGATCCTCTTGGCCGCCTCGATGTCGTTGGCGTTCAGGTCGGGCATCTTGAGCTTGGCGATGTCCTCGACCTGCTTGAGGCTGACCTTGCCGACCTTGTCCTTGTTGGGCGTGCCGGAGCCCTTGGCGATGCCGGCCGCCTTCTTCAGCAGGTACGAGGCCGGCGGGGTCTTCAGGATGAAGGTGAACTTCTTGTCCTTGAAGATGGTGATGATGACGGGGATGATCAGCCCCTCCTCCATCTTGCCGGTGCGCTCGTTGAACTCGCGCACGAACTGCATGATGTTGACGCCGTGCTGGCCCAGAGCGGGGCCGACCGGCGGCGCGGGACTGGCCTGGCCCGCTGTGATCTGCAGCTTGACACTGGCCACGACTTCCTTGGACATGGATCCTCCTAGATTTTCTCCACCTGCAGAAACTCGAGCTCGACCGGGGTGGAGCGGCCGAAGATGGTCACCAGCACCTTGAGGGTCGAGCGTTCATGGTTGACGTCCTCGACGAGGCCGTTGAAGTTGAAGAAGGGGCCGTCGATGATGCGGACCGCCTCGCCCTTCTCGAAGCTGTGCTTGGGCTTGGGCTTCTCGGAGGTGGTCTCCATGTGCTCGACGATCTGGCTGACCTCGGAGGGCGCCAGCGGCGAGGGCTTCTTGCCCGAGCCGACGAAGCCGGTGACCTTGGGGGTGTCGCGGATGATCAGCCAGTTCTCGTCGGTCATCTCCATCTCGATCAGGATGTAGCCGGGGTAGGAGCGCTTGGTCGAGACCACCTTCTTGCCCATCTTGATCTCGATGACGTCCTCGGTCGGGATGATGATCTTGCCGATCTGGTCCTGGATGCCCATCTCCAGGGCCCGCTGGCGCAGACTCTCGGCCACGAACTTCTCGAAGCCGGAGTAGGTATGGATCACAAACCAGTTCTTGGCCATCGGCTCCCCTTACCCGATCAGGTCCTTAAACTTGGAGATGCCCCAGCCGAAGGCCACGTCCAGGAAGAAGAGGTAGAAGCCGAAGAAGATGACCGACAGGATGACCACGATGGTGGTCGAGACGACCTCCGGCCGCGACGGCCAGGTGACCTTCTTCAGCTCGGCCCGGGAGTCCTTGAGGAACTTCCAGAAGCGCTTGTACCAACGTTCCTTCGTGCTCATGATGCACCTATCCTTGGCGATGAGTTCCCCGCCGCGGGGATGGCCCTCGATCGAAGAGCTGGCAGGTGTGGCAGGACTTGAACCCGCAACCTGCGGTTTTGGAGACCGCTGCTCTAGCCAGTTGAGCTACACACCTGCTCCGACGATATCGGTCCGGTCCCTTACTTGACTTCCTTGTGCGCCGTGTGCTTGCGGCAGAACGGGCAGTACTTGCTCAGCTCCAGCCGCTCCGTCTGCTTCTTCTTGTTGCGGGTGTTGGAGTAGTTGCGCCGCTTGCACACCGAGCAGGCGATGGTGATGATCTCTCGCATGACCCCGCCCGCCTATTCGATGATCTCGGTGACGGTGCCGGCGCCG
>DFYJ01000004.1 GCA_002383325.1 Candidatus Aminicenantes bacterium UBA4085 | reverse complement strand
GGGGTGGTCGGGCAGGAGTCGACGCACTGCGCGCAGTGAATGCAGCGGTCGTTGTGGATGACCATTTGGAACCTCTTCTCCTCCTTGGACAGCTCCGTGATCTCGATGGCCTCGGCCGGGCAGTCGCGCTCGCAGGCCCGGCAGGCGATGCACAGATCGGGATGCAGGAAGGGGGAGCCGCGGAAGTCCGGCGGGACGCCGATCTTCTTGAAGGGATAGTCAACCGTGGCCGGCTTCTTGAACAGGCTTCGGAGGAGCTCCGGCAGGAAGATTCCAAGTTTCATAGCACCAATCCCTTGATCAGGATGACGATCAGCAGCTGCAGGACGGCCAGCGGGGCCAGGTACTTCCAGGCGATCGAGACGACCTGGTCGACCCGCAGGCGCGAGGTCAAAGCCCGCATCAGCGACAGCAGGAAGATGACGACGAGCGTCTTGAGGACGAATTGGACGAACCCGAGGAGGATGCCTCCCCCGAAGCCGCCCATGAAGACGGCCGCGACCATGCCGGACGAGACGACCATCTCGACGTCGGTCATCAGCCGGAACAGCGCCAGCTTCTTGCCCGAGTACTCGGTGAAGGTCCCGCCGACGATCTCGGTCTCGGCATGGGGGATGTCGAAGGGCGTTCGCTCCAGCTTGGCCTGAACGCAAATGAGGGCCACGCCGAAGCCGATCAGGTTGACCAGCAGCAGGTAGGGTCGATGCTGGTAGAAGGCGGCGATCTCGGCCAGCCGCCAGGAGCCGGCCAGCATGGCCGGTCCCAGCACGGCCAGGAAGAGCGGCACCTCGTAGCCGAAGAGCATGGTCAGCACCCGGGTGCCGCCGATGATGGAAAAGGCGTTGGTCGAAGCCCAGCCGGCCAGGAAGAGGATCAGGGTCGGCACGCTCAGCAGGTAAAGGAGGATGATCAGGTCGCCCTGGAAGGAGATGACGCTCGAGGCCGCGGGGTTGAAGTGCCAGACCGGCAGCAGCAGCGCCGCCGTCATGGCCACGGCCAGCCCGACGACCGGCAGGGCGGAGAAGAGCCCCTTGTCGGCCTTGTCGGGCACGATGTCTTCCTTGGCCATCAGCTTGAAGAAGTCGGCGATGGGCTGCAGGAGGCCGCTGCGGCCGGTGTGGGTCGGACCCATCCGGTTCTGGAGGCGGGCGTAGATCTTGCGGTCGAACCACTCGCAGAAGGTGGAGTAGACGAAGAGGAAGAGCAGCCCCGGGTAGACCAGGAGGTAGAGGAGGGTTTTCACAGCGGCCATTCCACGTTCCTTTTGTCCGAGTGGGCTCCGCGCGCGGCGGCCAGCCGCCGCAGGTCGGCGAAGCGGACGATCCGCTCCTGGCCCGTCCGGGCGTCGACCAGCTCGGCCGTCCGCTCGGCGCAGCAGATGCAGGGGTCGATGGCGGCGAAGATCAGGGGGATGTCGGCGATGAAGCCGTTGCGCAGCATGGCCACGGTGGCCGGGTAGTTGGCCAGGGTCGGGGCCCGGACCTTGAGGCGCTCGGGCTTGTCCGTGCCGTTGGCTTTGATGTAGTGGATGTTCTCGCCGCGCGGCGCCTCGTAGCGGCTGACCACCTCGCCGGGCTTGGCCCGCCGGGGGGCCTTGACGGCGATCGGCCCGTCGGGGAGGTTGCGGATGATGAACTCGGAGATCTTGATGGACTCGAGGATCTCCTTGATCCGGACGACCGTCCGGCCCAGGACGTCGCAGGTGTCGGCCGTGATGACCTGGAAATCGACCTCGTTGTAGAAGTCGTGCGGATCGTCCCTGCGGACGTCGCGGCCGATCCCGGAGGCCTTGGCCACCGGGCCGGTGGCGCAGAGGTCCACGGCTTGCTGCTTGCTGAGCAGGCCGACTCCGGCCAGGCGCCCGACGAAGGTCGACTCGTTGGCCCCGATCTTGAAGTAATACTCGCTGCGGTCCTTGAGGATCTTCAGGCCTTCTAGGATCTTGGCCTTCTGGGCCTCGTCCAGGTCGCGCCGCACGCCGCCCAGGGTGTTGATGGCGTAGTGGACACGGTTGCCGGAGATCATCTCCAGCAGGTCCATGACCACCTCGCGATCGCGCCAGGTGTACATGAAGAACGAGTCGAAGCCGGCCTCGTGGCCGGCTACGCCCAGCCACAGCAGATGGCTGTGGATGCGCTCCAGCTCCGAGATCAGGTAGCGCAGATACACGCCGCGCCGGGGCGGCTCGATCTCCAGCAGCTTCTCGGCCCCCTGGGCGTAGCAGGTGGCGTGGGAGTGGGAGCAGATGCCGCAGATGCGTTCGGCCAGGTAGATATTCTGGATCCAGGTCTTGTCCTCGGCCAGCTTCTCCACCCCGCGATGGTTGTACCCCAGGCGCAGGTCGGCGTCCTTGATGACCTCGCCCTCGACGGTCATGCGCAGGCTGATGGGCTCCTTGAGGGCGGGATGCTGGGGCCCGATGGGGATTTGGAACTTCATGCTTTGCCTCCGGGGATGATCTCCTTCGGCCGCTCGTATTTCCAGTCCTTGCGCAGGGGGAAGTTGCCCTTGGGCCAGCCGTCCGGCATGAGCAGGTTGCGGGGATCGGGGATGTCGTCGACGACGATGCCGAACATGTCCTGCAGCTCCCGCTCGTAGAGGACCAGGCCGGGGATTACGGCGCACAGGGACGGCAGGTGGGGCGAGGCCTTGGGAATGGAGGTCCGGACGGTGATCGATCCGGACGTGTCGCCGAAGTGGTAGAGGATCTCGAAGACGTCGCCCTTGTCCACTCCGGTGACCGTGGAGACGTACCACTGGTCGAGGCCGGACTTGAGGGCCGCGAACGAGGTCCGCAGGTTTTCCGGAGCGACGGTCAGGAAGACGCGGTGGGGGGCGGGATGGGCGCTTTCGATGAGGCGGTCGCCCAGGAGGGCCTTGGCTTTTTCGATCTTTTCGGCGTCGGTCATGCGGGTCTCCTCAGAGCTTGCCCAGGAGCTTGACGACGCCGTCCAGGAGGGCGTCGGGCCGGATGGGGCAGCCCGGGACGTAGACATCCACCGGGATGACCTGGTCCAGGCCGCCCAGGACGTTGTAGGCGCCGCGGTAGACGCAGCCGGACATGGCGCAGGCGCCGCAGGCGATGACGAACTTGGGATCCGGGGTCTGCTCGTAGATGCGGATGATCCGGTCCTTGATCTGGCGGGTGACCGGACCGGTGGCGATGATGACGTCGGCGTGCCGCGGGGTGGCCCGCAGCAGGACCCCGAGGCGCTCGACATCGAAGCGCGGCGTCAGCGCGTCCACGACCTCGATGTCGCAGGCGTTGCAGGCGCCGGAGTTGAGGTGCAGGATCCAGGGCGATTTGATCCTGGACCAGCGGGTCAGTTTCTTCAGCATGGAGGCTCCTTGTCAGTCCCGGGTCACCAGGGCCATGACGGACAGGAAGATCACGGCCAGGTAGGGGATCGCGAAGAGGGCGATCTTGCCGGACGGGACCGTGGCCAGGACCAGCGCCGCCACGTGCATGATGGTGAAGAAGAGGGCCACGAAGAAGAACAGGCGGTAGCCGAACTGGATCTTGGCTCCGGGCATGTCCTCGCCGCAGGCGTAGGAGGTCAGCTTGCCGCCGACCTTGTTCAGCTTGGGGGCCATGCGCCGGCCCAGCACGACCAGCAGCCAGGCGACGGCCAGGAACAGGACGAAGGCGACGGGCGGGGAGATCAGAAAATCAAGGCCTTTCATGGCTTATCCTTTGAGCTGGGTCAGCTTGCGCACGTCCAGGCTCTTGGTGTGGCGGGTGATGTTGATGATCAGGGCCAGGGCCGTGGCCACCAGGCAAACCTCGATGACGATGTAGGTGATGACCAGGCTCTGGGCCAGCAGGACGCTGCCCTTGACGAAGCCGGTCGACATCAGGACCAGGCTGACGCCTTTGCTGATGACCTCGATGCCGATGAACAGCTTGATCAGGTTGCGCATCGTCAGCAGGGCGTAGAGGCCGATGCCGACCAGGCCGGCCGCGAAGAACAGGTACACGAGCCAGTGACTACTCATCTTTGTCCCTCTTTCGGAACAGGGCCAGGACGGCGAAGACGCCGGACAGGATGACCGCCATCTGGCCGATCAGGTCGAACGTCCGCTGCTTCCACAGCATGTCGCCGAAGGTTCCGGACTCGGCGGCGGCCGGCAGGGCCGCGATCTTGGCCGTCAGGCCCTTCATGACCAGGGCGTCGACGGCGATGAACAGGACGAAGAAGACCGGGAAGATCCGCAGGGCGGCCTTGGACTCCTTGACCTCGCCGTCGGTCCGGGTCAGGGCGATGGTCAGGATGAACAGGACGGTGATCAGGCCGGCCACGACGGAGATCTCGAAGACGCCGGCGTAGGCGGCGTTCATGCGGAAGAAGACGAGGCCCAGGAAGAGGCTGGACACGGCCAGGGCGATGGCCGACTTGATCAGATCCTTGGCCAGGACGGCCAGGGCCGAGGCCAGGACCAGGCCGGAGAGCAGGACGATGTCGAGTGCGGCCATGGTTACATCCCCATTCCCCGGGCCAGCACGTCGGCGGCGGGCTGGATCCAGGTCGAGATCACGGAGGAGAACAGGACGCCCAAAGCCAGGCAGAGGGCGGCCAGGACGATCGTCGAGGCGGCCATCCAGAAGGGGGCTTCCTTGACCGCCGCCCAGCGCTCGTTGAGCTTGCCGAAGAAAGCCCGGCGCTGGATGATCAGGTAGTACCACAGGGTCAGGACGCTGGCCAGGACGGCGATCACGGCCAGGACCGGCCGCCGCGACTGGACCAGGGCCATGATGATCAGGAGCTTGCTCCAGAACCCGCCCAGGGGCGGCACGCCGGCGATCGACAGCGAGCCGATCAGGTTGGTCGTGGCCGTGATCGGCATGCGCTTGGCCAGGCCGCCCATCTCCTCCAGGTTCCGGGTGCCGGTGGCCTGCTGGACCGAGCCGCTGTTGAGGAACAGCAGACTCTTGGCCACGGCATGGTTGAGCAGGTGGAAGAGGCCTCCGGCGATCCCCAGCGGGGTGCCGATGCCGATGCCCAGGACGACGTAGCCGACCTGGCTGATCGAGGAGTAGGCCAGCATCCGCTTCATGTCCTTCTGCTGCAGGGCCAGCAGGGCGGCCACGACGATGGACACCGTGCCCGTCCACATCAGCACGTCGCTGAGGGCCGGGGTCAGGCCGAAGACGCCGAAAAAGACCCGAGTCAGGGCGTAGACGCCGGAGACCTTGATCAGCAGGCCCGACAGGACGGCCGAGATGGGGGCCGGGGCCGAGGGATGGGCGTCCGGCAGCCAGGCATGGAAGGGGACCAGGGCGGCCTTGAGCCCGAAGCCCAGGAGGAAGAGGGCCGCGGCCGCCGCGCCCCAGGCCTTGGCCTGGAGCTGGCGCAGGCCCTCGCCGACGGCGGCGAAGCTCAGGCCTCCGGTCAGCCCGAAGAGCAGGGCGATGGCGATCAGCACGGCGGCCGAGGCGACCACCGACAGCATCAGATACTTGAAAGCCGCCTCCAGCTCGTCGTGCCCGCGGCCGAAGGCGACCAGGGCGTAGGAGGCGATGGCGGCGACTTCCAGGAAGATGTAGATCTGGAACAAGTCCGTGACCAGGACCAGCCCGTTCATCCCGGCCACCATCATCAGCAGCAGGGCGTAGTAGTTGGCCTTGGACCCGTAGTGCTCCATGTAGGAGACGGAGTAGAGGCCGACACAGGCGCTGACCAGGGCGATCACGGTCAGCATGAACAGGCTGAAGCTGTCGACGGCGATCTGGATGCCCAGAGGCTCGCCGAACCAGGCGAACGTCTGGCGGAGCGCGCCGCCGGCCAGCAGCCCGCGGGCGCCCGTCACGGCATAGCCGAACAGGAACAGGAAGACGCCGTTGGCCAGGACGTCGGGCAGGACTTTCTTGGACGCCTTCCCGACAAGGGGCAGGACCGCGGCGACGATGAGGGGCAAGCCGATATACAGGAAAATCAAAGGTCCTCCTCTCTCAAGGCCTTAGACCAGGGCGCTGATGACCGCGGCCAGGACCAGCAGCCCGCCCAGGCACCAGGCCAGGTAGGTGCCGTAGCGGCCGGTATGGGCCTTGCTGAGCAGCGAGCCCGCGGCTCCGCCGACGGAGGTCACGGCCTTCTCAAAGACGAAATCGATGGGCCGGTCGATGCCCCGGAACAGGACGACCGACAGGCCGCGCAGGAAGACCACGCCCTGTTCGTAGAGATCGAAGACGCGCTTCTCGGCCCAGCCGTAGATCTGCTTGAAGCCGGGAGCCTTGTGGATCGGCTCCGAGGCCAGGTAGGGCTTCCGGCCGCCCTTCTTCCAGCCGTAGAAGTGGAGGAGGAAGGCCAGCAGCAGGCAGCCCAGGGAGATGCCGGCTACCGGGTTGAAGAGGTCCAGGGCGTGCGAGGTGAAATCGACATGCTCGCCCGCCTCGAGGTGGCCGTCCAGGATCGGGGTGATCAGCCCGTTGAGGGGCAGCTTGTTGAAGACGCCGAAGGTGATGCAGAGCAGGGCCAGGATGAGGATCGGGATGACGATGGCGGCCGGGCTCTCCTTGACCTTGACCGCCGGCCGCTCCTCGCTGGGCCGGCCGAAGAACACCGAGTGCCCGGCCTTGAGGAAGGAGGCGAAAGTGAAGATGGCCCCCAGCCAGGCGGCCACGGCGAAGACGGTGTAGCCGGTCTCCAAGGCGCCGTGGAAGACCATCTCCTTGGAGACGAAGCCGTTGAGCGGCCAGACGCCGGAGATGGCCAGGGCGCAGACGGTGAAGCCGGCCGCGGTCAGAGGCATGGCCTTGGCCAGCCCGCCGAGCTTTTTCATCTCGGTCGTCCCGCACCGGTGTTCGACCGAGCCGGCGGAGAGGAACAGGCCGCACTTGTACATGGCGTGGTTGATCATGTGGAAGATGCCGCCGGCGATGCCCGCCGCGACACCGGTGCCGATGCCCAGGATCATGTACCCGACCTGGCTGACGGCGTGGTAGGACAGCAGCCGCTTGAAGTCCTTCTGGATGAGGGCCATCATGACGGCCAGGACGATGGTCGCGGCGCCGAGGGTCATCAGGACCAGCGACATGGCGCCGCCCTTCTCGATCTTGAATACGTCCAGGCTCAGGCGGGCCAGCAGGTAGATGCCCAGCAGCTTCTCGAAGGCCGCCGGCATGAAGGCCATGAAGGTCACCGGAGCGTCGATGGCGGCGTCGGGGATCCAGGTGTGGAAGGGCATGACCCCGGCCTTGCCCGCGGCCCCGATCATCATCAGGATGAAAGCGGCGGCCAGGATGCCGGTCGGGTGGACCGAGATCTGGGAGATGGTCAGGCTGCCGGTCTTGGCCCACAGGATGCCGATGCCCAGGATCATGCAGAAATCGCAGAGACCGCTGATAATGAAGGCCTTCAGGGCGGTCCGGTGGGAGGTCTTGCCGCCGATGGCGATCAGGCCGTAGAGGGTCACCAGCAGGCCTTCCCAGAAGAAGACCAGGGGCACGAAGTTGTCGGACAGGACGGCCCCGTTGGCCATGGCGGCCGAGAGGAAGACCAGGGCGTAGTAGGCCCGGGCGTGAGGGTGGCCTTTCATCTTAGCCGTCGAGTAGATGGCGATCAGGATCAGGAAGCCGGCCAGGGCCAGCAGGATGAAGGCCGAGAAGTGGAACAGCCGCAGCTCGAAGGCGAGGCCGTCCCCCAGCCAGGCGGGGCGCCACTCCAGGGTCTTCTGGCCGAACAGCAGGATGGCCAGTCCGAGCGAGGCGGCCGAGGCGATCACGGCCAGCAGCTCCCGCACGATCTTGACCCGCGAGGGGATCAGGGCCAGCAGAAGGGCGGCCGCGCCCGGAACGAGGATGGTCCAGAGGAGCATGAGGGGATTCATCGGAGCCACCAGCTGATGAAGGTTGTCGCGGACGTCGTCAGCTTGACCGGCCAGGCAATGAGCAGGCCGGAGACGAGCGAGAGGACGGCCAGGAGTCCGACCACGAAGACCATCGAGGGGGTCTTCTCGGGGGCTGCGGCCTTGGCCTCGCCCAGGAAGACCAGGGCGAAGGCCCGCAGGAGGTAGTACATCGTCAGGATGGCGGTGAACAGGGCCACCGCGGCCAGGGCCACGCGGCCGCTCTGGACCGTGCCCATGATGACCATGAACTTGGAGAAGAAGCCGCCGAACGGCGGGATGCCGATGACCGAGAGGGCGCACATCAGGAAGGCCGCCCCGGTGATCGGCATGGTCTTCATCAGCCCGCCCATCTCGCGGATGTCCCGCTTGTGGGTGGCGTGAAGGACGATTCCGGCGCAGAGGAAGAGCCCGGCCTTGGCCAGGCCGTGCATCAGGATGAACAGCCAGGCGCCGTTGACGCCCGTGGTGTTGGCCACGGAGAAGCCCAGGAAGATGTAGCCGATCTGGGAGACCGTGGAGTAGGCCAGGAGGCGCTTGAAGTCGGTCTCGACCGTGGCCGCTCCGGCCGCGATGAGGCTCGAAGCGACGGCGATGATCGGCAGGGCTTCGGGCCAGGCGCCGGGCAGGCGGAAGCCGTAGAGGAAGAGGCGGGCGTAGGCGTAAACGCCTATCTTGACCAGCACCGCCGCGTGGAGCAGGGCCGTGACCGTGGTCGGGGCGATGCCGGCGTCGGGCAGCCAGGTGTGCAGGGGGACCGTGGCCGACTTGGAGAACAAGCCGAACAAGATCAGCAGGACCGCGCTGCCCGGTACGATCGCCCCCCGCATGGCCGTCAGGTCGAAGGTGCCGGTCTGGCCGTAGATCTGGATGAAGCCCAGAAGCATGACCACGGCGCCGAAGAAGGTGATGAGGAAGGCCTTGTCGGCCTTGCGCACATGCTCCTTCAATCGGTAGAACCCGATCAGCCGCCAGCAGCAGACGGCGATGATCTCCCAGAACAGGTACAGGAAGATCAGGTTGCCCGAAAACACCAGCCCCATCATCGACCCGATGAAGAGGACCACCAAGAGGTAGTATTCGTTCTGGTTCTCCTCGTGCTTGATGTACCCCAGGGAGTACACGATGATCAGGAAGCCGATGAACGAGGAGACGATGGACATGAAGATCGACAGGGGGTCGATCACCAGGATGAAGTCCAGCCCGAGAACGAACTCCTTCCGCAGGATGGTCTCACCCCCGCCGAGCGCGGTCGGGATCAGGAGCAGCGGCAGGAACGCCGTGGCGCCGCCCAGGAGGACGGACCACGCCGAACGCGCCTTGTTCGAGATCAGGCCGGCCAGCGGGATCGTCAGCGAGCCAATGATCGGGACAAAGACCGTGAGCAGGGTGATTGTCTCGATGTTCATTGGAGGACGGTCACTATACTTTTCCGGGGCTGTTTTTGTCAAGGATTTTTCACAGGGTTTTCAAGGGAAATCCTCAGCGTTTTCACAGGTTTATCCATAAGAGGGGCTCGGGCTGAGAGGGGTAAAACACGTTCGCGTCCCCAGCGAGGCCGCTCACTCCGGTCGGCTCGGTCGCTCCCATCCTCATCGGGTCGATTCCCCGATGAGGATGGACCCTGCCCGCTTCCTCGCCGATGGGTTTTACCCCTCTCATCCCTCGCCCTGGAGTGAGATCGACGTCTTTAATCCATCCATCCGCGGACCCCGCGCTCTATCTAGAGAGGCCGCCCACTTGATTTTGACATTTCCCCCGAAATAGAGGATAAAAAGGGCACTTCGAGCACGGAAGGAGCCCGCATGAGCCTTGAGATACGCGAAGTGGCTTCGAAAAAGGACCTGAAAACCTTCCTGCTTCTCCCCGAGAAGCTCAACGCCGGCCGTCCGAACTGGGTGCCGCCGATCCTTTCGGACGACAAGAAGTACTTCAACCCCAAGAAGAACAAGGCCTTCGAATACTGCGACACAACCCTGCTGCTGGCCTTTCGGGACGGGCAGGCGGTCGGGCGCATCACCGGCATCATCAACCGCCGCTTCAACGAGCACCGCGCGGTCAAGCTGGCCCGCTTCGGCTTTGTCGAGTCGGTCGAGGACCGCGAGGTCTATAGCGCCCTGATCCGGCGGGTCGAAGGGTGGGCCAAGGCCAAGGGCATGGATCGGATCATCGGCCCCTACGGCTTCTCCGACCAAGACCCCGAGGGCTTCCTCATCGAGGGCTTCGAGAACCGGGCCACCATCGCCACCTATTACAACCCCGAGTGGATGCCGGCCGCGACCGAGGCCCTGGGCTACGGCATCGACATGAACTACTTCGTCTACAAGGTCGACGTGCCCAAGGAGATGCCCGAGCTCTACAAGAAGATCTACGAGCGGATCATGCGCCGGGGCAGCTTCCAGCTGCTGGAGTTCCGCCGCAAGAAGGAGATCAAGCCCTGGATCATCCCCATCCTCAGCCTGATGAACGAGTGCTACATGACCTCCAACATCTACGGCTACGCCCCGCTGGGGGAGAAGGAGATGAAGGACCTGGCCGCCAAGTACCTGCCCGTGCTCGACCCCCGCTTCGTCAAGGGCGTGCTCAAGGACGGCGAGCCGGCCGCCTTCATCATCGCCATTCCCGACATGACCGAGGGCATCCAGAAGTGCCGCGGGCGCCTCTTCCCCTTCGGCTTCCTCCACGTCCTGCGCTCGGCCAAGAAGACCAAGCAGCTCGATCTCCTGCTGGGGGCCATCAAGGAGAAGTACCGCGGCTTCGGCCTGGACGCCCTGATGGGCTTCCGCATCCTCGAGGCGGCCTGGGAGGCCGGCTACGAGTACATGGACACCCACCACGAGATGGAGGTCAACGTCCGGGTGCGGGCCGAGATGGAGCGGATGGGCGGCAAGATCTACAAGAAGTTCCGGGTCTACACCAAGAGCCTCTGAAGCGGCCCGGCGGCTACCACTTCTTGATCTTGCCGAGGAAGACGAAGCCCAGGCTGGCGACCGTGGCCAGCCCCAGGATGATCCAGAAGGCGTAGGGCAGCTTCGACAGCGGGATCCGCACGTTCATCGAAAAGGCCGAGACGACGAACGTGGGGACCATGATGGCCAGGGTGATCATGGTCAGCGTCTTCATCAGGACATTCAGGTTGTTGCCGACGATCGTGCCCCGGGCATCCATCAGGCCGGTCAGAATGTTGGAGTAGATCTCGGCCTGCTTCAGGCACTGGGCGTTTTCGATGATGATGTCGTCGATCAGCTCCAGCGCTTCCCCGCCCAGCCCGATCTTGGCCGCGTTGTGCCGGATCTTCTCGATCAGCATGCCGTTGGAGGTGATGGCGTTGAGGTAGTAGACCAGGCTCTTCTCCAGGGTAAAGAGGTTGATCAGGTAGCGGTTCTCCATGGCCTTGTTGATCTTGGATTCCAGCTCCTCGGAGATGCGGTTGATGATCTTGAGGTGCTCCAGGAAATGGTAGATCGAGCGGTAGAGGAGCTTCAGCAGGACGTCGGGCAGGGCGGCCGTGCGGGCGAAGACCTTGCCGTCGAACGGCGTCACGTCGTCGTTCGCCAGCATGATCAGCCGGTCCTTGAACAGGAACAGGCCGACCGAGGAGACCCGGAAGTGGAGATAGTCGTCGGCCGTGTAGGTCTTGGGCCGCTTGTAGATCAGAGCGATATGCTCCGGCTCGAACTCGATGCGCGACAGCTCGTCGGGGTCGAGGGCCGAGGCCAGGGTGTGTTCGTCGAGCTTGAGCTCGTCGATCAGGAAGCGCTTCTCCTCGTCGCTGGGGCGGATATAAAGCAGGATGGGGGCCCCGGCTTGGGAAGTCTCCTCGATGCGTCCGTCGTTGAGTTGGAATCTTCTGAGCATTCCCGTTACCTCCCCGGGGGAATGGGCGGCGCGGTTGGGTGCCGCCGCCGGCCATTCTGGCACAGGTCGCGCGGAATTACCAGACGCCTACCGAATTCATTCGGTACTTCTCCCTTCTCCCGGGAAGGGCGGCTCGGGGTGTCGTCCCGGCGGCTTCGGGCTCTACTCGCCTTTTCCCACAGCTCTCCTCGGCGCCTGCGGAGCTTGCGAAGTCCTCGCTGGGACGTCGCTTCGAATGTCCCCGCAAGGACGGAACTCCGCATTCAAGACCCCCCGAAAATTGAGACCACCCACTCCATCACGATGCCGTGGGATCGTCGCGTGCTCAAACAGCCCTCGGCGCCCGCTGGGTACCCTCGGAGAGTTGTGGAAAAAGGCGCCGCCCTCGCATTTCGCCGTTGGCCGACACCCCGAACCGCCCCTGCCTACCGGAGCTGGGAGAAAATCGTCTATCCCCCCGGCCTCGGCCTCCGGCTACTTGCAGTCGGCCCAGCTCGTCCCCCAGCCCAGCGAGACTTCGAGCGGCACGCGCAGCTCGCAGACCCCGTCCAGGACCCGGGTCATGGCCTCCCGGACCAGGCCGTCCATCTCCGCCCGCTCATCCGGCGGGACCTCGAAGACGAGCTCGTCGTGGACCTGGAGGATCATCCGGGAGCGCAGGCCGCGCCGCCCGATCTCCCTCCGCACATCGATCATGGCCTTCTTCATCAGGTCGGCCGCGGTACCCTGGATCGGGGTGTTGAGAGCGATGCGGCGCCCGGCCTCGCGCGAGGGCCGGTCCGAGGCCCGCAGCTCCGGCACTTGGCGCTTGCGCCCGAATAGCGTGACGGCCGAGCCGGTCGTGCGGGCCCGCTCGACCTCTCCGTCGAGGAAAGCCTTGACCCCGGGGTAGGTGGCTTCGTAGGCGTCGATGAACTTCTGGGCCTCGCCGGCGGAAGTCTCCAGCTGCTTGGCCAGGGAGAAGGCCGAGGTGCCGTAGACCACGCTGAAGTTGATGATCTTGGCCCGGTGCCTGGCCTCGTCCCGGAACAGGGCCGGCTGGGCCCCGAAGACCCGGTCGGCGGTCTCTTGATGGATGTCGGCGCCGCGCCGGAAGGTCTCGACCAGGCCGGGATCGCCGGACATGTGGGCCAGGACCCGCAGCTCGATCTGCGAGTAATCGGCCGCCAGCAGCAGCCAGCCCTCCTCCGGGATGAAGGCCCGCCGGAATCGCACGCCCATCTCGCCGCGGGCCGGGATGTTCTGCAGGTTGGGGTCGGAGCTGGACAGCCGGCCGGTGGCCGCGACCGTCTGGTTGTAGGAGGTATGGATGCGGCCGTCGGCCGGATCGGCCAGCAGCGGCAGAGCGTCGGCGTAGGTCGACTTGAGCTTGCCGATCTGGCGGAACTCGACGATGCGTCGGACGATGGGGTGCTTGTCGGCCATGTCCTCCAGGACGTCGATGGCGGTCGACTGACTGCCGGTCGCCCGGGTCTTGCGGGCCGTCGGCAGCCCGAGCTTGTGGAACAGGACGTCGCCCAGCTGTTTGGGCGAGTTGATGTTGAAGGCCAGGCCGGCCTGGGCGTGGATCTCCGCCTCCAGGCGCTGCAGGTCGGCCTGCATCCCGGAGGCCAGCTCACGCAGGGCGGCGGCGTCGATGCGGACGCCCGTCCGCTCCATCTCGGCCAGAATCCCGATCAGCGGCTGCTCCAGCTCTCGGTAGACCCGGCCCAACCCCTCCGCCTCCACCCGGGGCCACAGCTTCCGGCTCAGGTCCAGGGCGAAATCGGCGTCCTGGCAAGCGTAAGGCGCGACCTTGTCCACCGGGGCCAGGTCCATGGTGATCTGGCCTTTGCCTTTGCCCACGACCTCGTGGAAGGGGATCGACGTTTCCCCGAGGTAGGCCAGCGCCAGTCGGTCCAGGTTGTGCTTCCCCCAGTTCGGCTCCAGCAGGTAGGACAGGACCATGGTATCCAGGTCCAGGCCCCGCAGCCTGACTCCTTCCCTCTCCAGCACGATCAGGTCGTACTTGATGTTCTGCCCGATCTTGCGGATGGCCGGGTCCTCCAGGACGCCGCGGACGATGTCCAGGGCCCGCCCGGCCGGGATCTGGGCCGGCGCCCCCATGCCGCCGTGGCGGAGCGGCACGTAGCAGGCCCGGCCCGGTTCGACCGACAGGGAGAAGCCGACCAGCCCGGCCCGGGTAGGGGAAACGTTGTCGGTCTCCGTGTCGATGGACACCGCGCCGGCATCGCGAATCCGCTCCACCCAGGCCCGCAAAGCGGCCTCGTCCAGGATCGTCTCGTAGTCCCGGGACGAGGGCTTCGCCGGCGCGGCGAATTCCGCCAGCAGCGATCCGAAGCCGAGCTCCTTGAACAGGCCGGCCAGCGTCTCCCGGTCCGGCTCATCGATCCTGAGGGCTTCCGGGTCGAGATCGATATCGAGACCCCGTTCGATGACGGCGAGCGAGCGGCTCAGGGCCAGCTTGTCGGCGTTGTCGCGGATGGCCGTCCTGACGCGCTCGTTCTTGACCTTGTCCAGGCCGGCCAGGAGGGCGTCCAGCGAGCCGAACTCGGCGATGAGGCCCTTGGCCGTCTTCTCCCCAACCCCGGGCACGCCGGGGATGTTGTCGGTGGGATCGCCCCACAGCGAGAGCACGTCGGCCACCTGCGAGGGCCGCACGCCGAAGAATTCCTCGACCTTGGCCTCGTCGAGGAGGGCATTCCTGGTCGGATTGTAGACGGACGTCGAGCCGTCGACGACCTGGAAGAGGTCCTTGTCGGTCGTGACGATGACGCTGCGGATGCCCTTGGCCGCGGCCTTGGCGGCCAGGCTGGCCAGGACGTCGTCGGCTTCGTAGCGCTGGTTTTCGTAGATCGGGATGCGGAAGGCCGTGAGGACTTCCTTGAGGCGGGGGAGCTGGATGATCAGGTCGTCGGGCATGGGCTTGCGCTGGGCCTTGTACCCGTCGTAGAGCTCGTGCCGGAAGGTGGGGCCGGCCGTGTCGAAGACGACCCCGAGGAGATCGGGCCTGGCTTCCTCGATGATCTTGCGCAGGGTGGTGACGAAGCCGTAGATCGCGTTGGTCGGGAAGCCCTTGGCGTTGGCCAGGCCGCGGATGGCGTAGAAGGCGCGGTAGACGAGGGCCGAGCCGTCTACGAGGTAGAGCGTCTGGCCGCTCATCGGCCGGGCTCGCGGAGGCGCCCGTCGAGCCGGCCGGCCGCGATGTCGTCCAGGACGGACTGGTGGGCGTCGGCCAGGAGCTTGTCCAAGCGGGTCGGGCCGGCGCCGGAGCGGCTCGCGGGTATTTGCATCTTGCGGGAATGGATCAGCCGCCCCGCGCCGTAGACCAGCGTTTCGATATAACTTGAAACGCCGGCGACATCCTGGGTCTGGACGATCAGGGTAACGCCAAGCCGGTCGATCCTGGCGCTGATCCCTTTCATGCGCCGATTATAGGGGCGGCGGCCGCCTGATTCAAGCTTTTTACCCGGTCAGCCCCCTTGGATTGACTTTCGGAGCTGAATTGATATAATAACCTGACCTCAAAGGACCCAAACGATGGTAATTGATATAGATAGACTACCGAAAGACGGGTTGACCGTCAGCCGGAACTTCGACTTTCCAAGTCTGGAGCTGGTTGATGAGGATGCCGTCTTCCTCGAGCCCGTCCATTCCGAGATGACGGTCAAGAGGATAGGGGACGAGGTCTGGATCAAGGGCCGCGTCACGACCCGCCTGAGCTTCGTCTGCAGCCGCTGTCTGGCGCCTTTTGAGTTTCCGGTCAACTCCCGGTTCGACCTGGTCTACCTGCCCGAGGACGTCCACGAGCTCAAGGACGAGCTCGACGACGAGGACGTCGACACGCTCTTTTACCGCGGGCGGCAGATCGACCTGCGGGAAGTGGCCCTGGAACAGCTGAACCTGACCATCCCCGCCAAGCCGTTGTGCTCCGAGTCCTGCGAAGGCATCTGCGCCGTCTGCGGCAAAGTCCGCAAGGACGGCGAGTGCGGATGCCTGGTCAAGGAGTTCAACGGCCGCCTGGACAAGCTCAAAACTTTTATGAAAGACAAGAGATAGGCCCATGCCCAACCCCAAACGCCGGCATTCCCACTCCCGCAAGGGGCGCCGCCGCGCCCATGACGGCTTGACCGTCCCGTCCTTCTCGTCCTGCTCTAACTGCGGCACGCCGAAGCTTCCGCACAAGGCTTGTCCCGAGTGCGGATACCATCGCGGCCGCCAGGTCGTCAAGGCTGCGGCGGATTGATTCCGCCGCGCACAGGCCTGCGCGCATGATCTTCCAAGACCGCGTCACGATCGTGACCGGTGCCTCCCAGGGCATCGGCGAAGCCATTGCCCGCCTGTTCGCCCGCGAGGGCGCGACGGTGGCCCTGCTGGACATCCAGAAGGACAAGCTCGAGGCGCTGGCCGCGTCCATCATCTCCGAAGGGGGCAAGGCCCTGGCCCTGCCCGCCGACGTGACCCGGTCCGACCAGACCGCGGCGGCCGCGGCCGCCGTGCTCAAGGCCTGCGGGCGCATCGACCACCTGGTCAACAACGCCGGCATCACCCGCGACGGCCTCTTCCTGCGCATGAAGGAGGAGGACTGGGACGCCGTCATGGCGGTCAACCTCAAGGGCGTCTTCAATCTGACCAAGGCCGTGGTCCGGCCGATGGTCCAGGCCCACTACGGCCGCATCGTCAGCCTGTCCTCCATCGCCGGGCAGATGGGCAACCCCAGCCAGGCCAACTATGCCGCCTCCAAGGCCGGGCTGATCGGGTTCAGCAAATCGCTGGCCCGCGAGATCGCTTCCCGCAACGTGACCGTCAACTGCGTCGCTCCCGGCGTCATCACCACGGCCATGACCGCGGTCCTGCCCGAATCCGTGCAAAAGACGTTTCTCGATATCATACCCATGGGGCGCTTCGGAGAGCCTGCGGATGTGGCCGCCGCCGTCCGCTTCCTCTGCTCCGAGGACGCCGCGTACATCACCGGCCAGGTGCTCGGCATCAACGGCGGGATGTACATGTAGCCATCATTTAAATCTTCGAGGAGGTTTCACCATGGAACGCGATGAACTGCTGAAGAAGGTCAAGGCGATCGTTGCGGACAAGCTGAGCATCAGTGAGGACCAGATCACCGAAGAAGCCTCGTTCATCGAGGACCTGGGCGCCGACTCCCTGGACACCGTCGAACTGGTGATGGCCCTGGAGGACGAGTTCAGCCTCGATATCCCCGACGAGGAAGCCGAAAAGCTGACCACGGTTGGCAAGGCGATGGACTACATTGTCGGCCATGTCAAGTGAGCCGGGAAACTACAAGCCCATAATCCCATTCAACCGCAGGGTCGTCATCACGGGGGTCGGCCTGGTGACCTCCCTCGGCACCGGAACGCAGAAGACCTGGCAGGCCGCCCTGGCGGGCCGGAGCGGCGTCTCGGCCGTCGGCCGCTTTGACGCCTCCCGCCACGCCACCCGGATCGCGGCTGAGATCCGGGATTTCGATCCCCTGGCGTACATCGACCGCAAGGAGGTCCGCAAGATGGACCTCTTCATCCAGTACGCCGTGGCCGCGGCCGTCGAGGCGGTCGCCGACGCCGGCATCCCCGAGGCCGCCTTGGAGGGCGACCGGGCCGGGGTGCTGGTGGGGTCGGGCATCGGCGGCATCGGGACGATCGAGGAATGGCACAAGGTCATGCAGGAGCGGGGCCCGGACCGGGTCTCGCCGTTCTTTCTCATCGCCACGATCATCAACGAGGCGGCCGGCCAGATCTCCATCCGCTACCGCAGCCGCGGGCCCAACGGGGCCTCGGTCACGGCCTGCGCCGCCGGGACCCATTCGATCGGCGAGGCCTACCGGCTGATCGCCCGCGGCGATGCGGACGTGATGCTGGCCGGCGGGGCGGAGGCGCCCATCACCCCGCTGGGCATGGCCGGCTTCTGCGCCATGAAGGCCATGTCCGAGCGCAACGGCGAGCCGGAGCGGGCCTCCCGCCCGTTCGACAAGGACCGCGACGGATTCGTCATCGGGGAAGGGGCCGGCATCGTCCTGCTCGAGGAGCTGGGGGCGGCGCTGCGGCGGGGCGCCCGCATCACGGCCGAGGTCGTCGGCTACGGGATGAGCGGCGACGCTTTTCACCCGGCCGCCCCGGCCGAGGACGGCGACGGCGCTTTCCGGGTCATGAAGCGGACCCTGGAGGACGCCGGGCTGGCCCCGCAGGATGTCCAGTACATCAACGCCCACGGCACCTCCACCCAGCTCAACGACCGCGTCGAGACGATCGCGGTCAAGCGTCTGTTCGGGGACCACGCTTACCGGCTGGGTCTGAGCTCGACCAAGTCGATGACCGGCCACCTGCTGGGCGCGGCCGGCGGGGTCGAGGCCGGACTGACCGCCCTCTGCCTCGAGCGCCAGGTCATGCTGCCGACCATCAACCACGAGACGCCCGACCCCCTCTGCGACCTGGACTGCGTGCCCAACGCCGCCCGCCCGGCCGAGATCGTCCACGCCCTATCGAACTCCTTCGGCTTCGGCGGCACGAACGCCTGCCTGGCCCTGCGGCGCTACCGGGAGTAGAAGAGCAGAATCCCGGCCGACGCGATTTGCAGAAATGACTGTGAGGAGCCCAAGATGAACATAGTCGTATTCGTCAAGCGCGTGCCCGACACCGAATCGCGCATCCGCATCCAGCGCGAGACGCGGACCGTCGTCGAGGAGGGCCTCAGCTTCATCATCAGCCCCAACGACGAGTACGCCGTCGAGGAGGCCCTGCGCCTGCGCGAGGCCAAGGGCGGCAAGGTCACCGCCGTCAGCCTGGGCGGCGAGGAGTCGCTGACGACCCTGCGCAAATGCCTGGCCATGGGGGCCGACGACGCCTTGCTGATCAAGGACGACCGCAAGGAGACCTACGACGGCCTGCGCACGGCCCGCATCCTGGCGGCCGCGGTCAAGGTCCGTTTCGCCGACGCCGGCCTCCTGCTCTTCGGGCGGCTGGCGGTCGGAACGGACAACGCCCAGGTCCCGGCCATGGCCGCGGAGATTCTGGGCTGGCCCCAGGCCACCGTCGTCACCAAGCTCCAGATCGAGGAGGGCGGCGGCGCGGCCTGGCGCGAGATCGAGGGGGCCATGGAAAAGGTCGCCTTCACCCTGCCCGCGGTCGTCTCGGCCCAGAAGGGCCTCAACGAGCCGCGCTACGAGACGCTCAAGGGCATCATGGCGGCCAAGAAGAAGGCCGTCCCCGCCGTCACCCCGGCCGAGCTGGGCTTGGCGGAGGCGGACCTCGCGCCGCAGGTCGAAGTGCTGGGCCTGGAGACGCCGCCGGCCAAGGCGGGCGGACGCATCCTGGGTGGAACCCCCGAGGAGGCGGCCCGCGAGCTCGTCCGCTTGCTGCGGGACGAGGCCAAGGTCATCTAGGAGGCGAGCCATGATCCAGACATGCATCGAAGTCCGCGAAGGCAAGATCAAGAAGAGCTCGCTCGAGGCGCTCGCCGAAGCTTCGCGCCGGGCCGCCGAGATGGGCGGGGCGGCCGAGGCGGTCGTGATCGGGGCCGGGTTGGAAGGCCTGGCGCCCGAGCTGGCCGCGGCCGGCGCGGCTAGGGTCCGTCTCCTCGAGAACCCCGGGCTGGCCGATT
>DFYJ01000073.1 GCA_002383325.1 Candidatus Aminicenantes bacterium UBA4085 | reverse complement strand
CCGGCGACTTCCTCGGTTGACAGCCGGAGGGGCCCCCTCTGGGCCCAAGCCGGACCGGCCCCGCGGCGAGCCCCGCCGCCGCGTCCGGGCCCGCCCGGCCCGGGACGCACTTCGGACCGATCAACCGCGGCTGCTGTCTTCTCCCCGGCCGGGGGCTCGGGATGCGAGCATTGGAATCCCGCGATCACCATCATCGAAGCGGCTAGAACGGCCGGCCAGCGATTGCTCTTATTCATGAGGATCTCCTTGCAGGGAGGCGCCGACGGCCCTTTCCAGAGCCGCCAGCGTCAGGGCGTATTGATGTAAGGCATCGGCATAGGACTTGCGGGCCTCCAGGAGCGTCCGGCGGGCCTCGATGAGCTCGATGCCGCCGATTTCCCCCTCCTGGAAGCTGAAAGCGAAGAGATCGTAGGCCTGCTCCGCTTGGGACAGGATTTCGGTCTCGAAAATTCTGATGCGGGACTCCGCGGTCCGGGCGTTGGAGACAGCCTGCTCGACGTCCCGTCGGATGCCGTTGAGCGTCTGCTCCGCTTGGCGGCGCAAGGCTTCTTGGAGGGCTTCCGACTCGGCGATGGGCCCCGACTTGGGCTGCCAGAAGAAGAGCGGGATCGCCAGGGACAGGGTAAAATCCCAGGTCGACGCCTCGCCTGTCAGCCGGTGCCGCGCAAGACCGAGGTTAAAGTCGGGCAGATAGCTGAGAACGGCGGACCGTTTCTTCAAGGCCTCTTTCCGCTGGAGGATGTCCATGCGGGCCATCTCCGGGCGGGCCGATGAGGCTCGGTCGAAGAGAGCCTCAGGATCGACGGCCAGCGGCGGGCGCCGGAGCGCGCCTTGGACGGTCAGATCCTCGGACCGGGTGCGTCCCAGAAGAAAATTCAGGCGGGCCTTGGCCAGCCGCACCTCGTTTTGGGCGGAATGGACACCGGTCTCGGCTTTAGCCGCTTCGACGCCGGCTCGCACCACCTCGACCCTGGCGATGTCGCCGGCGGCCAGCTTCAACTCGGCCTTGGACCGGAAATCGCGAGCCAAATCGCGGTCCATCTGGGCGGTTTTAAGGCTCTCCTCGGCCAGCAGAACTCCATAGAAGGCCTCGTTAACTTGGTAGATGAGATCGAGCCTCAGCAGATCCCTCTCGGTCTCGATCTCACGGGTCTCCAGTCCGGCGATCCGGCCGCGGGTCGCCCGCTTGCCGGGGAATTCCAGGACTTGGCTGAGTCCGATATAGGACTCCCCCGAACCGCCAAAATCCAGGAATCGCGGCTGCAGGTCGGAGTCCAGGTCCAGCGAAGGCTGGGTAAGAGCCCTCGCCTGCCTCTCCCGGGCCCGCGCGGCCAGGATTTCGGCATCCATGGAAAGCCAAAGAGGATTGCGCGACAACGAGTGGGATATGCATCGGTTCAGGGTCCAGCTTTCCTGGGCGGACGGCCGGACAGGAATCAAGAGCACCAGACTCACGACAAGGCCAAACAGCCATCGCAGATGACGCGACATGGAACCTCCTGGGAGGATACGGCGAGGGTGTGCCCGCGTTCGCGAAACTTGAGGAGGGGGCGCTCAGCCGATCGGCGGGGCGCGGGAAATCGCCCGGGACGGCGCCACCAGCTCGACGACGCCGACGACGGGATCAGGAGCCTGCCCGAGCGGAGTCAGCGTCGGCAGGAAGACGGGCGAGACGCCTCCATCCGCTAAAGCGGTGCTTTGGAACTGGCATGCCGGACAGGGTGTCCGGTCCCGCAGCGACGTCTCAACATGGAGGAAGGGGGATGAGAGGAGAACGAAGAGGAAGACAAGAATCCCGGCCACGCTGGTCCAAAGGCTCATCCTCTTCATGTTTGAGTTTGGATAGTCTCACAAACATGGCCGAATTTCAAGAGACTCCGAGTCTCCAGACACATACCGAATTGAATTCGGTATGTGTCTGCTGATTCTCTGGAAACTCTCAGGCTTTGCGGGCGGAGGAGGCCAGAGCCAGGAAGACGATGCCGAGGACCGAGACCACCGCCGCCACGCCGACGACCGGCGAGAACAGGCTGTCCATGACCCGGACCGGGATCCAGCTCAGCTTGTCCATGACCATCCGCCCGACCTCCGAGGTCCAGGGCGTGTTCCAGTGGTAGATCCCGCCGTGGACCATCCAGGCGGCGAATTTCTTGATGCCGAAGGCCAGGATCAGGGCCGGCACGCTCGCCGCCAGCACCGTGATGCCCGACCAGCGCCAGCGCCCGGCCGGGGTATTGGACCCGATGAAAACGGCCAGCAGGATGAATAGGGCCGGGAAGAGAAACAGCGCGTAGGATGCCGCACTGACCGCCCGCGTGATCCCCATGCGGTGGAAGAAGTACGGCAGCTCGCCCTCGCCCTCCAGGACTTGGACCTCGTCGTCCATCTCGCGCAGCGAGCGGTTGCGGGCTGCGATCAGGGCCTCCTTGGCCAAGACGGGGTCGGGGCTGCAAGCGGGCAGGTCGCGGCCCCGGGTCAGGCCGGCAGCTATATCCTGCCAGGCCCGCAGGCCCGCCGCGTCGCAAGGCGGGAGGTTGGCCGCCGTCCCCTCCAGGAACGCATCCATGGCCGGGTCCATCAGGGCCTTCTTCAGCGGGCGCATGTCGATCGTCACGGCCTCCAGGGGGGCCTTGCCGCGCAGCATCTCGCCGAAGCGCTTCAGCGAGGCGGACAGCTCGCC
Source organism: Candidatus Aminicenantes bacterium UBA4085 (assembly GCA_002383325.1). Lineage (GTDB taxonomy): Bacteria > Acidobacteriota > Aminicenantia > Aminicenantales > UBA4085 > UBA4085. The sequence goes on along the minus strand of DFYJ01000073.1, from coordinate 53,149 downwards.
TTCCATCCAGGCCGTGATGCCGGTCGTCTGCATCAGGTCTTTCATCGAGGTGCCGGTCTTGGCCGCGGCCTGGAACCAGGCCCGGGCCGCCGGGTCGTCGATGAACTTTTCGTCCTGACCGGCTTTAAAGACCGCGTCGGCCGTGGCCGGCAGGTCGGCGATGATTTCGCGCGGCAGGTCGGACAGGAAATCGGCCGACGTCGTGGAACGGACCATGCCTACCGCCCAAATCACGCCGAACAGGACGGGGATGGCGATGAAGATGACGATCAGAACACCGATGATCTTGCGAGCCGTCATGAAAGTCCCTCCTCGGGAAGATCGGTCTCTTCCCTTTCCTACTTACGGAAAATGCCCGGGATTGGTTCCCGGATCCTTCCGCCGCATTCCTGCTCTTTCCCCCGCCCGGCGAGACTTAAAAGCCCGCCGCGCCGGAACATACCCACAGCATGCGGGGGTAGTGGAAGGGCCCCTTCCACATGTTGCCCTTCAACCGGACCGAAGGCGTCCCGTCATGATGCAGATAGCCGAACCATTCGCCGTATTCGGGGTCGGCAAAGTGCCTGAACGACCAGTCGTGGACCAGGCGGTGCCGATCGGCGTGCTTCGCCTCCCCGGTCATGCCGAAGGCCATCCAGGCGGCGATGATGGCCTCGCAATGGAGCCACCAGAACTTCATGTCCTGCCAGTATTCCTGCACCGGGCGCCCCCGGGCGTCGCGGAAATAGAAGATCCCCCCGAACTCCTCGTCCCAGCCTCGCTCCCACATCCAATCCAGGATGTCCAAGCCGGCCCGCCGCATCCCCTCATCGCCGGTCCTGGCCGATTCCCTCAGGATAAACCAAGCCGCCTCGATGGCGTGGCCGGGATTGATCAGGCGGCCGTCGAAGTGGTCGATCAGCGAGCCGTCGGGAGCGACGCACTCCATGACCGCCTGAAGGTCGGGCTTCATGAAGTCGCGCCGGATCTCCTCGATCGCCCGGCCGATCCACTGGCTGCACGTCGCGCCGGCCGCCTCGATGTCCCCCAGGGCCTCACGCACTTCCTGACCGGCGAAGAGGACCATCATCAGCGGGGCCAGCCCCTTGGCCGGCCGCATGGACTTGGCCGCGGTCATCGCAGGCGCGAAAGCGGAGCGGACATAAGTCTCCCAAGTCTTCCGGGCCAGCGAGGCGTAGGAATCCTCCCCGGTCGCGGCGGCTACGGCGGCATATCCGGCTGAGGCGAAGGCCTCGCTGAAGTAGTGCCTCCGAAGGCGCAGCGGATGCCCTTCCCGCGTCACTGTGAAGAGCATCTTGCCGTTGGGGGCGAAGCCGTGGCGGGNNGAGCCACAGGGGGTTCTTCTCCATGGTCCGATAAAGGGTGGCGAACATCCAGGCCCCGCGCCCCTGGAACCAGACCGATTTGTCGGTGTCGATCACGGTCCCGTCGCGGTCGAGGGCGGTCAAGAACCCGCCGCACTCGCGATCCACCCCATGCCTCATCCAGAACGGGGCGGCATCCTCGAGCAGGGTGCGGCGGTAGAAGGCCTGAAGATCTCCGATCTCCGCGTCCGTATAGGGTGCCATGGCCTCACCCCTTGAAGGGGACGTCGCCGGCAATGATGCCCTTGAGCCGGGCGACGATGTTGGACTTCTCTGCCCCGCTCCGGGCGCGAAGCGGCGGGNNCGTGGATCGCCATCATGGCCTTGCCGGCCGCCACCCCGCCGTATTGGACCAGGATGTCCACGATCCGGCAAACCTTGGCCATCCCGGCCTGGGCCTCGCTCAACCGCCCGGCCTCGACGTCCTTCCAGATCTTTTGGTAGAGCGGAGCCGCGTAATTGTAGGTCGAGCCGATGGCCGCCCGAGCGCCCAGGGCGATCGCCCCGGCCAGGAACTCGTCCACCCCCCAGACTATGTCGTACTTTCCGCCGCAGGCGCGCAGGCAGTTTTGATACTCGTAGAGAGCGGGGTTGTTCCACTTGATCCCGGCCAGATTGGGAATCTTCTCCCCGGCCGCCTCCAGGAACGGGACCATGGGCAGGGCCACCCCCGACATGGTGGTGTGGTAGTAATAGAAAGGCAGGCGCGGCGCGCAGGCGGCGATGCGGTTCAAATAATCGACCAGGCCGGCGACCGACCCGGGCTTGAAGAAGCTGGCGGGAACGACCGACGTCGCGTCCGCGCCGGCCGCCTGGGCATGGGCGGCCAGGGTCTGCGCGTCGCGGATGGACAGGGCCCCGACATGGGCGATAAGGAAGAGCCGGCCGCGGCTCCTCTTGACCCACTCTTCCAGGACGGCCTGCCTCTCGGCGACCGTGCAGGAAACCCCCTCCCCCGTCGTTCCGCAGACATAAGCGCCGCCGACGCCGTGCTTGACGAGGAGCTCGGCCTGCTTGCGGATCTCGCCCCCATTGACGTCCCCGTTCGGAGCGAAAGGCGTGTGCGGCGCGGCGATCAATCCGTTCAGCTTCTTGAATTTCAATCCGACTGTTTTACCTTTTACGGGCATAGCTTCACCTCTTTCGAGCTTCATCCCGGCCGATTCGCGTCCATCGATCTCTGCTTCCGTCCTCACCCGCGGCGGCCGTCTCGATCCCTACGAGGCGGCCGCCTATCGATCCAGTCATACCAGCCGGCTTTCCCGCCGCGGCCTGACCAGGAGCATCAGGATGCCGGCCAGCAGCAGCCCCAGAGCCGCGACCTGGAAGATCAATCCCAAGCTGATCCGGCGGTCCTTGAGCCAGCCGCCCGCGTAGATCATTAAGCCGCCGGTCAGGGTGCCGATGAAGTTCAGGATGCCGTAGCCCGTGGCCCTGTACCTCGGATCAGCCACCTGGCAGAGGACCGGCATCAGGTTGGCGTCGGAGAAGCCGCGGGCCACGCCGAAGACGACGCGGCCGAGGATGGCCGCGGTCAGCACCGAGGTCGTAGCCGAGAGGAAAAGGAACGGCGCCGCCGCGATGAACCCGAAAGCGGGCACCAGCGAACGGCCCCGGGCGTATCGTCGGCTGAGGCGGTCGGCCAGGACGCCGCCGACCAGGATGCCGGCAAAAGAGGCGGCCTGGACCCAGACCGTGGCGTTGAGGCCGGCCGCGCCCTGCCCCAGGTGGAAGCGGTCTTGGAGGAAGGCCGGCAGCCATCCGTTGATGCCCCAGAAGGCGATGGCCAGGAGGCAGCTGTAGCCCAGGAGCAGAAGGAAGGAGCCGCGACCGAGGAGATCCTTAAGCGCGGACGATAGGCGAACCTTTCCCTTCGCCTCGGAAGCGGCAGCCCGCGGTCCTCCCGCGGCCGGCGGCTCCNNGATGACGCCGAAGACCGTGAAGCTGGCCCGCCAGCCATAGGCCGCGGCGATCACCCCGCCCAACCCACCCAGGGCCGCCCCGGCGTAGAGACCGCTCATGTGGATGCCGGTGGCCAGCGAGCGGGTCGGGCCGCGGTGATAGTCCGCGATGAGGGCCAGCGCGGCGGGGATGTAGAACGCCTCACTGACGCCCATGACGCCGCGGAAGACAAGCAGCTGTCCCAGGCCGGATGCGTGGCCGGTCAGCCAGGTGACCGCGGACCAGACGGCCAGGCTGGCCAGGATGATGGGGCTGCGGCCGAAGCGATCGGCCAGGAAGCCGCCGAAGGGGCTGAATAGGGCGTAGACCCACAGGAACAGCGAGGTCAGAAGCCCGAAATGGGCGTTGGTCATGGGATGCGAGACCGAGGGCGAGCGCACGCCCGCCCGAATCTCGCCGCCGGGGACGACATGGCGGCCTTCCCAGGCCACCTGCGGGACCGTCACTCGGGCCGTCTCGGGCATCTCGCCGGCTACGTTCCAGCGGTCGGAAGCCGCATCGTAGCGCAGGACCGAGCGGTTGAATCCCGTGCGCTTCTCGGGCGGCAGGGCGGCTTCCCGGCCGTCATCGCCGCCGAAAAAAAAGAAGACCCCGTCCACCGACGAGGCGGCCGGCGACGGTATGCCCAGCAGGGGCATCGGCATATCGGCGGCGCGGCTCCAGGCCGATGATGCGGGATCGAAGCTCCAGGCATCGGACAGATACGGCCTGATCCGCGCGGAACGGCCGTCGGGTCCGGCCTTCAGGCTCGCCCCCCCGGCCAGCCAGAAGCGCCCGGACGTGGACGCGGCGCCGGCCAGGATGCGGGCCTGGCCGGGACAGGGCGGAAGCTCTTCCCAGCCCGCGGCCGGATCATCGAGATCCAGAGCCAGGAACGCGTCCGAGGCTTCCGTGACGGATGTCGACGTCACCCCGCCGGCGATGTAGAGGCGCGAGCGCGTCCGGCCGTTCTCCGGGGAGGCGGCCATGGTCCCGCAGGCTTGCGACAGCGGAAAAGGAAGGGACGGCAGCGCTTCGACTGTGACCTTCCCGGCGGCGGCGTCCCACTTCAGGAGAAACGCATCGGAGGCGCACCCGTCGGCATTTTCCCCGCCAACGCAGATGACCCCGCCGAGCCCGGAGGCCGAGACGCCATAGGCCAGCGGCTTAGGCATGCGGCCGGCGACACGCCAGGCGCCGTCGGGCTTCTCGAGGACGTAGACGGCATCATGCCACTTCTTCTGACCGCCCAGCCAGGGCATGCCGTCGGGGAAGTTCGCCCCCCCGGCGACAACCAAGGCCCCATTCGAGACGCCGGCGAAAGGCCCGGCCACGCCCACAGGATCCGGCCAGGGCGTCATCTGCTCCCAATTGGCCATCTTGATCGAGTCGCCCATGGTGGCCAGCATCAGCCGGTCGAGGTAGTTGAGGAGGGCGATGACCCAGAGCAGGGCCACGGTCAGCCAGGCTCGGGACAGCGTACGCTTGACCATGGAACGATGCCGCTCTCCTCCGCCGGGAGTATATCTTCGCCCCTTGGGAGAGTCAAAAAACCGCCCCTCAGACCTTGGCGATTCGCAAGAAGTCATGTCACCCTTCCGTTGACAGCCGCTTCGCGGCTGGATTACAGTCGCCCCATCCCCCCAGGAGGGACCCTATGAGGCATGCCCGCTTTCCCCGCTCCCGGATCCGGCCCGCCACCCTTGGCTTCCTCGCCTTGACCGCGCTGATCGCGGCCCTTGTCTCGGCCTGTGCCAGGCCCCATTCGCCGGCCACGGAGCGCACCCCCCTGCTGGCCGAGTGGGAAGGCCTTAAGTGGGGCATGTTCATCCACTACGGCATGTCAACCTTCACCGGCTACGAGTACGGCGAGCCGCCGGCCGCCTCATCCGTCTACGCCCCGACCGCCCTGGACGTGGACCAATGGATCCGGGTCGCCCGCGACGCCGGCATGGGCTACGCCGTCTTGACCTCCAAGCATTGCTACGGCCACGCCCTCTGGGACAGCAAGCTCTCCGACTATGACGTGGCCTCGAGCTCGGAGAAGACCGACGTCATCCAGGCCTTCGTCGAAGCCTGCCGCAAATACGGGATCAAACCGGGCTTTTACTACCTGCTCGGCTGGGACAAGTACAACCAGCCGGGCCGGACGGCCAAGGAATACGAGGCTTTTTGCGCCGGCCAGATCGAGGAGCTGCTGACCGGCTATGGTCCCATCGCCGAGCTGTGGCTGGACATCCCCTGGGACATGGGGCCGTTCACGAACCAGGTCCTGGCCCGTCTCTATAGGAAGATCAAAGCCCTGCAGCCGGACTGCCTGGTCCTGCTCAACCAGAGCTTTGTCGACGGCCGCGAGGTCCGATCCATGCCGCCCACCTTCATGCACAGGGAATTCGGCGCCCCGCCGGTGGCACTCTGGCCCAAGGACCTCATCAACGGCGAGGTCATCACCCCGCCCGCCGTCGGGCACAATCCCCTCATCCCCTTCAAGGGCAAGACATACTATCTGCCCATGGAGACCTGCGACACGCTGGCCCACCACTGGTTCTGGATCCCCGGCGACGCCCTGAAATCCGTCCGGACTCTGGTCCGCACCTACCAGAATACGGTCCTCAAGGGCGCCAATCTCCTCCTCGACCTGGCCCCCGATAAAACCGGCCGCATCCCCGAGGCCACAGCCGCCCGGCTGATGGAGATGAAGGCCGCCTTGACCGACCCGTCCCTGATCCGCTCTTCGCTGACCGCCGCCGCCTCGGCTTCCGCCTCGAATGTCTTCAAGGGCGACACCCAGTATGCGCCGAAGAAGGCCTTGGACGACGACTCCGGGACGCGCTGGGCCACGGACGAAGGGACGACGGAATGCTGGCTGGAGGTCGATTTGAGTTCGGTCCGCACGTTCGACGGAGCCTACCTCAGCGAGGGCTGGGACCGCGTCCGCGAGTATGTTCTCGAGGTCAAGACGCCCGGCGGCGCCTGGAAGCCGATCCATAAGGGTACGACAATTGGAGTCGCGGGCGCGTCCCTGGCCTTTCCGAAAACGACAGGGCGGTTCGTCCGCCTTCACGTCTTGAGGGCCGAGGGCGCTCCGACCTTCTGGGACTTCGAGCTCTACGAGGCCGCCGTCAAATGACGGCTCGGCCTCGTTCCCTTTCCTTGACTTCGCTTCGGGGGTCGGCCTATGATTCCGGCCCATCGCATTCCCAGGAGGAATGATCCATGCGCAAGCGCTCTTTCGTCTTCATTCTGGCTTTTGTCCTCATCGCCTCGGTCGGCGCCCACGGACAGAAGAAGCCCGCTCCCGCTCCCCAGCTCGACCCGGTCGTGGCCAAGATCATCGAGCTCGGCCGGACCGATAACAAGGTCATGCTCTGGAACGACTACGCCAGCAACCGCTTCGGCGGCCGCGAGTCCGGCACCAACGCCTACAACGACGCGGTCGAATGGGCCGCCTGGCAGTTCAAGCAGTGGGGCCTGGAGGTCGAGATCGACGAGGCCGGCCAGGTGCCGGTCGGATTCAACCGGGGCCCCTGGTTCAGCAAGATGATCGCGCCCGCGGAGAAGGCTCTCTGGTTCGGCACGCCCAGTTTCACCGCCGGGACCAAGGGCGTTCAGCGCGGAGGCGTGGTTCTCCTCAAGGCCGATCCGTTCTCCATTCCGGGCCGCAACGCCACGCCCGAGAACGTCGAGAAGAAGCGGGTCGCCGCCGAGGCTGCCGTGGCCGAGATCAAGGCCAATCCGGCCGCCTTCAAGGGCATGTGGGTTCTCATCGCCGGTGAGAACACCGGCTTCGCCCGCGATGGCCGCCGCAATACCCCCGACTACGCCGACGCTCGGCTGATCCCGCCGGTCACCGCAGCGCTGCTCGAAGCCGGCGCCCTGGGCACCATCCAGTCGGCCAAGACCGATCCTTTCCAGATGCTGGACGGCTTCGCCGAGTCCTGGGACAAGCTGCCCGAGCTGCCCGACATCAAGCTGGCCGAGCCGCAGTACAAAGAGATCAAGGAGCTGGCCGAGAAGGGCCAGAAGGTCGAGCTCGAGTTCGACATCCGCAACTGGTTCAAGATGGGCCCGGTCAAGTTCCACAGCGTGGCGGCCACCCTGCGCGGCACAGAGTTCCCGGCCGAGCACATCGTCTTGGGCGGACATTTCGACTGCTTCAGCGCCGCCACGGGCGGTGTGGACGACGGCTCGGGCTTCGCCCCCGGCATGGAGGCCCTCCGCCTCATCGCCGCCTCCGGAGCCAAGCCCAAGCGGTCCATCACCATGATCCTGTTCGCGGCCGAGGAGATCGGCCTGGTCGGCTCGCAGACCTGGCTGAAGCACCATCCCGAGCTGCAGCCCAACATTCACATGATGATCAACCGAGACGGCAGCCCCAGCGCCATCACCGGCGCCTCGGTCCCGGAGGTCTGGTACCCGGCCTTCCAGAAGATCACGGCTCCCCTGGTGAACTTGAATCCGACCTGGCCGTTCAAGCTGGAGCGGGCTGTTCCCCGAGCCCATGCCACCAGCTCGGGCGGGACGGATTCCTCCTCCTTCGAGATGCTGGGCATCCCGACCCTCAACTTCCGGACCCAGACCACCTACAACTACCGCCACGCCTGGCACACTTTAGCCGACCTCTACAGCGAGCTGGCGCCTTTCACCGAACACCAGAAGCACTCGGCCCTGGCCACCGCGGTCGTGGCCTACGGCGCGGCCAACCTGGACAAGCCCCTGCCCCGCAAGGGCGTGTTCCTCGAGGACGGCCTCTACGCCGACATCGCCATCGGCCCGGCCGAGGCGATCAACCACGTCATGGTCGCCCTGGACTACGTCAACGCCCCGCTGGCGACGGCCAACTTCATCCGCATCGTCGAGGGCAAGAACGCCGGCCCGCGCGGCCCCGGCGGCCGTCCCGCCGGCGGCATGGGCATGCCTCCGGGCATGCAGCCGGCCGGCCCCGGCATCGGCAAGATCGAGGTCAAGGGCGGACTCATCAAGGGCGTCATCGTCTCGGACGCCCAGAAGGCTGCTGCGGTGGACAAGCTCCCGCTCAAGCCCAACCCGGCTCTCAAGCACGGCGCGGCCGGCGTTCTGGGCCTGACGGGCCCCAACGCCTTCTACCTGACGCTGCAGAAGAATCTCGGATTGGATAAGACGGGCACGGCCATCGGAAAGACGATAGCCGGCCTGGATCTGCTGACGAAGATCAAGAAAGGCGACGAGATCCGCAGCATCCGCATCACCCGGGTCGGCAAGGCGGCCCAGGAGTTCAAGACCGACGACGAGAGCTTCCAGAAGCTGCTGGGAGCGAAGTAATCCCCCGCGCAGCGGATCCGGCGCGGGACTAACCCGCGCCGGGGCCGTCGCCCCCTCCCGGCTCACTTCAGCTTGAACGAATTGAAGTACTTGTCGAAGTCCGCCGCCCCTTCGAAGCCCTTCTGGACGACGATGGAGAAATCGTGCATTCGAAAGCCATGGGCGATAGAATCTCGAAGCCTTCGCCCTCGGGAGCGTAGGCCACCCAGGTCTCGACGGGGACGGACGGCTGCGCGCCCTCCGTTTCGGCCGGCGGTTTTTTTGCAGCCCGACGAAGCGGCAAGGACGAGGGCTGACGCGAGGACGATGGCCTGATAGACGCTCGGAGCTTTCCTTTGAAGAAGCGGCATGCAATCCTCCCTTCCCAGGTCAATGGCTTGGCTGGCTGGAAAATTACATCAAAGGGTCGCCTGCATCAATCCGCGGCATAGAACCGCGAGGATCGGGATACCGCCTCCGGCCGGTGTGTTCAAGGAGCCGGCGAATCTTCCTCTTCCTCCTGATATCGAAGAACGGCCTGGCCGCAGTTGCTGCCAATCTGGTCCTCCCGACCGTCGCCGATGCTGATCACGACATCGTAACCGAACTGGTGCAGCCGCTCGCAAGCCCGATCCGTTGCCGCACGACTCCGGGCGGCCCGCAGGATCGTCCGAAAGCCCGCTTCGCGGCCGCGCCGCGTCGGATTGAGGGGGGTCAGCTTGATGGCGAAAACGGCGGGGTCGAAATATTCCCGGATTCGGTCGGCCTCGAAGGCGGCTCCTTCAGCCAGAGCAAAATTCAGCACCACCCGACGATCGCCCTGTCCGTACCAGCGCTCGCCGTAACGGGCCACGTCCCCCAAGCTCCAGAGGCGGACGGGCATCAACCGATGACGCTCAGCCTCGGCGGTCGAGTTCACTGAGAACTGGAGCTGAAAGCGGCCCCGCCAACCGGCCTCCTTGACCTCCCAGAAACGCTCGAACCAAGCCTCGCGCCCGGCTGGCGCCGTGGTCGCCAGACAGCACCAGACGTTCGGATGGGGGATGGCCTCCCGGAGCCGCCTGATCGTCTCCGGAACCGCGTCGTTGAGCGCGGGCTCCCCCATCCGGGCGAAATGGATTTTCAGCTTGCCGCAGGTCTCCATCAGTCCGGGATGGCGGGAGGCGACGAAGAAGACCTGGGCCATCATCTCGTCAACGCCGAGATCACCGCGATAGTCCCCGCCGGCGTCGCAGAAAAGGCAACCGACGGGGCACCCGATCTGGGTCGAAATATTGATGATCCACTTGTCACGCCGGGGCCAGGCCGCGTCGAGGCCGTCAACGCATTCGAGGCGCGCGCCCGGACGGCCCTCGAATTCTCCAACATACACTTCGGCAACATCGGGCCGCCCTTGGCGGAATAGTATCTTCAGGCCCGCCGATCCGCACCGGAATGTCTCCGCCCCAAAGCCGCTCGGCGTGGTCATGATATCCGTCTCCTCATCAGATGGCGCCCGGCCTCGCTCCCAGCCAGCATGCCGTCATCCATGGCCGGTTCGATGTAACGGTCCCGCTCACGCAGGATATCGCCGGCCAGGAAGAGGCCGGGGATAACCGTATCGATCCGTCCCGGCCTCACGCCGCGGCCAAGCTTCCAGTAGAGGTCCAAGCGAGGCCGGCGGCCGAGGCATAAGAGGAGGTGCCCCCCCTCGACCCGACGAAGCCCTGAAGCGCTCATCATCTCCATCGCCAATCCACCGGCCGAAGCGCTAACCAATCGTGGTTCATAGCCGAAGCCGAACTCGACGGCCGAGCGGCCCAGTTCCTCCGCCAGGCCCGGCCTGACGGTCAGCCGGTCCTTCCGCACGAACATCGCCACCCGGCCGCCCCTGTCCTGAGCCCCCAGGGCGGAATCCGCGGCCGCTTCACCGCCCCCGACGACGATCACCCGTTCGCCGGCCAGCGATTCCGGCAAGGATCGGATATCGCGGTGGATCCGGCCGGATAGCGTCGCCTCAGCCAAACCCGGCAGCGAGCACGCCGCGGGCTCCGTGCCGCAAGCCAGGATAAGGGCCCGGCAGGAGATCTCGCCGAAACGGCCGGCCGTGACGACAAAACAGGCTCCGTCCCGGCGAACGTCCCGAATGCCGTCGTTGAAGGGCTCGATCCCGGCCTCAGCCAACCGGAGGCTGAGAAGGCTCTGGAAATCCCTTCCGGATAGCGGGCCCGGCAGCCAGGGCAGGTTTTCGATCCGGCGGGCGGCCGCGGTCAATCCCCCGGGCGGCTCGTCGCCGACGAGGAGGACGTCCAACCCAATGCGGCGCGCCTGGAGCGCGGCGGCNNGGCGACGCCCGCCGGTCCCGCGCCGACAATGATCAGGTCGCGGTCGGGAGTCATGCGGGCTCCCCAAGCTCGAACAACGACAAAGCTCCGGCGGCGGAACAAACAAAGGCGTGGCCCGAGGCCAGCACATCCAAGGTCTGGCCATGGAGGCGGCGGTTCTTGGAAGCGCAGGCATCAGCGACAACGAGGGGAACAAAGCCCATGCGCGCCGCGTCGACGGCGGTGGCCAGGACGCAAGCCTGGGTCTGGACTCCGGCGATAAGGAGGGTATCACAGCCCCGGAAAGCCCCGACCGTCGATTCGTCCCGGAATGGTGAATGGCGATCCTTGGTCACTTCCAGGGCCGGTGGGATGCGGCTCCGGGCGGCGGCGATCAATGCGTTCAGGGGATCGTCGGCTCTCTGTAAGCGTCCGTACATGCGGCCGATCAAACCACCGCTGTCAGCGGCATCGTGGACGTGCCGAGTGAATACGACCGGACGGGCGGCGGACATCAATGCGTCAACGAGCCTGAAAAGCGTTTTCTCGATGCGGGGGAATCCCGGAACGAAAGCCGGCGAGGCCGAATCGCAAAACAGCCTCATCGCGTCCAAGACGACGAGCCCCGGCTTACCGGGATCCTTGGGAAGGGAATAGCCGGGATGGTTCCGATCGGGTTCGCGGCCGCCCGCGGCGGCGGCCTTGCGGCGAAGCGTCATGGCTCGGCCCCTTCCTTTCTCCGGCGGCCTCGGGAAAGGGCGCATCCCGGCCTTCCCAAGGCCGGGATGGTTCTTGCGGGAACCTTACATAGCCTGCTCGGCGCAAAATACCATAGCCGGGGCGCGGGAAACAAGGCGATTGAGAAAATTGTTCGATTGGAGGAAACTGATTCCCGTCTGATACGTCTATCTCAATGGATGATTTTGCGCACCTGGAGGACCCCATGCCGCTTTCCCGCCGTCGCAGTCTGAAAACCGCCGTCCACGTCCTTCTCCTGGCCGCCTTCCTGGCCGGAGCGATCCCCCTCACGGCCCAGGAACGCCCCCTGTGGCTCCGCTATCCGGCCATCTCCCCGGACGGCGGGACGGTCCTGTTCTGCCATAAAGGCGATATTTACAGAGTGCCCGCAGCGGGCGGGCAGGCTTGGCCCCTGACCCTGGGCGAAGCCGTCGACTACTCCCCCGTCTGGAGCCGCGACGGCAAGTCCATCGCCTTTGCCTCCGATCGCTTCGGCAATTTCGACGTCTTCGTCATGCCCGCGGCCGGCGGCGAGGCCAAGCGGCTGACCTTTCATTCCGGCGCCGACATCCCCAGCTCCTTCACCGCCGACGGCAAGGCCGTCCTCTTCACCTCGTCCCGCATCGACACAGCCTCCAACGTGCAGGCCCCATCCGGCACCTTCCCCGAGCTTTACAGCGCCCCGGTGACGGGCGGCGAGGCCTCCCTGGTCCTGACCCAGCCGGCCATCTCGGCCGTGGTCAGTCCCGACGGGAGCAAGATCCTCTATCACGATCAGAAGGGCTACGAGAGCGCCTGGCGGAAGCACCAGGTCTCGTCCATCGCCAGGGACATCTGGGTCTTCGACCTGAAAGTCCAAAAGAACACCCGGCTGACGACTTTCGGAGGCGAGGACCGCAACCCCGTCTTCGACGCCAACGGGGACGATTATTATTACCTGAGCGAGCAGAACGGCGCGTTCAACGTCTACAAGAGCTCGCTGAGCAAGCCCGCAGCGGCGACCCGGCTGACCGACTACGCCAAGAATCCCGTGCGCTTCCTGACCCGGTCGGACAACGGCGTTCTCTGCTACGGCTACGACGGCGAGATCTACACCAAGGCCGGGGTCGCGGCCCCCCATAGGGTCGACGTCCGCATCGCCGCCGACGGCCGCGAGGTCCTGGAAAAGACGCTTCCCATCGGAGGCGGCATCAACGAGGGCCGACTCTCGCCCAACGGCAAGGAAATCGCCTACGTCTTCCGGGGCGAGATCTTCGTCGGCGGCGTCGAGGGGGGACAGACCAAGCGCGTGACCAATACTCCCGGCCAGGAGCGCAGCGTCTCCTTCAGCCCCGACGGACGGACCCTCGTCTACGCGGCCGAGCGGGACAACAACTGGAACGTCTATACGGCCTCGATCGTCCGCAAAGAGGAGCCGTACTTCTTCGCCTCGACGGTGCTCAAGGAAGAGCCGGTCATCGCCACGGCGGCCGAGGAGTTCCAGCCGGAATTCTCCCCGGACGGCAAGGAGATCGCCTTCCTGGAGAACAGGGTCGTTCTGAAGGTCCTCAACCTGGCCTCCCAACAAACCAGGACGATCCTGCCGGCCGAGCACAATTACTCCTACGCCGACGGCGACCAGCACTACAAGTGGAGCCCCGACGGCAAATGGTTCCTGGTCCAGTTCGGCTATGTCCGCCTGTTCACGCCCCAGGCCGGACTGGTCTCCAGCGACGGCAAGGGCAAGGTCATCAACCTGACCCAGAGCGGCTTCGACAGCATCTCGCCGCGCTGGAGCGCGGACGGATCCATGATGGTCTACGGCTGCACCCGCGAAGGCGCGGTCAACACCGACGGCGGGGCCGTCCAGTACGACATCTACAGCATGTTCTTCACCCGGGCCGCCTACGATAAGTTCCGCCTGTCCAAGGAGGACTACGCCCTTTGGAAAGAACAGGACGACAAGGCCAAGGAGGAGAAGGCCAAGGAAGGCAAGGACAAGCCGAAGGACGCCAAGGAACCGGCCGTTAAGAAGGACGAGGCCAAGAAAGACATCGTCTTCGAGCTGGACGGCATCGACAAGCGCAAGGCCCGCCTGACCATCCACTCGGCCGACATCGCCGACTTCGCCCTGGGCAAGAGCGGCGAGAAGCTCTATTACCTGGCCCGCTTCGAGAAGGGCTACGACCTGTGGATGACCGAGCTGCGGACCCGCGACACGAAGCTCTTCGCCAAGCTCGGCGCCAACCGGGCCGGGATGGAGCTTGCGGCCGACGGCAAGAGCCTATTCGTCTTGGCCGACGGGCGGGTCCTGAAGATCGACCCCGAGAGCGGCAAGTCCGAGCCGGTGGCGATCGGCGGCGAGATGGTCCTCAACCAGACCGCCGAGAAGGCCTACATGTACGACCATATGTGGCGCCAGATGAAGCAGAAGATGCTTGTCGCGGACCTCTACGGCGCCGACTGGGACTTCTACTACGGCGTCTACAAGAAGTTCCTTCCCCATATCGCCAACAATTACGACTACGCCGAGATGGTCTCGGAGCTTCTGGGCGAGATGAACGTCTCGCACACCGGCTGCTACTACTCCGGGTCGGCAACGGCCACGTCGGATCAGACGGCCGCTCTGGGGATGTTCGTCGACTACGGCTTCGCCGGACCCGGCCTGAAAGTGGCCGAGATCGTCGCCGGCGGCCCATTGGACAAAGCCCATCTCAGGATCCGGGCCGGCCACGTCGTCGAGAAGATCGACGGCCAGGCGCTGGACGGCACCTTCGACCACTACAAGCTCCTCAACCGCAAGGCCGGCAAGCCGACGCTGCTCTCGGTCTATGATCCGGCGGCCAAGGAGCGCTGGGAGGAGAGCGTCAAGCCCGTCTCGCTGGGCGAGGAGAACGGTCTGCTCTACCGGCGCTGGGTCAAGGCCCGCCGGGCCGAGGTGGACCGCCTCTCGGGCGGCCGCATCGGCTACGTCCACGTCCAGAGCATGAACGACGCCAGCTACCGGACGGTGATCGAGGAGGTCATGGGTTTGGCTGTCGGCAAGGAAGCCTTAATCGTCGACACCCGATTCAACGGCGGCGGCAGCCTGCACGATCAATTGGCCGACTTCCTCGCCGGCAAGGTCGTCTTCGACATCGTGCCCCGCGGCCAGCTGGTGGGGGTCGAGCCCTACAACAAATGGACCAAGCCGTCCATCGTGGTGATGGGCGAGTGCAACTACTCCGACGCTCACCTTTTCCCGGTGGAGTACAAGATCCGGGGCCTCGGCAAGACCCTGGGCATGCCGGTCCCGGGCACCGGCACATTCGTCTGGTGGGAGAATCAGATCGATCCGACCCTGCGCTTTGGCATCCCGCAGGGCGGCTGGCGTACGCCCGACGGCAAGCTCTGCGAGAACAACCAGCTGGAGCCGGACATCCTGGTCAAGAACGATCCCGATGTCATGGCCGCCGGCCGCGACCAGCAGCTCGAAGCCGCCGTCAAGGAGCTGCTTAAAAAATAGGGGTCAGGTCTTAAGATTCAAGTTTTCTTGTAACGTTTTTTGTTACTCGAGACGGAAAATCGTCAGTTCCTCGAAGATATCTTGAATCTTAAGACCTGACCCCTATTTCACCCGAACCGATGATCATTCCCGGAGACAGAAGAAAAGGATCTATTTTCGACCAGGCGGGGACGGGAAGACGTTTCCAAGCCAGGTCCGCGATTCGCTCGTCTTCTGGTCGGCGCTGGTGCGGAGCTTCTTGTACTGGGAGCCGCGGGAGATGAGCTGGACCGCGGTCACGGTTCCCTCGAGGCTGTGGCGAAGCTCCTTGACGACCGGCTCCGTGTCGAAGAAGGTGCAGGAAAAGAGGTCCAGAAAGGCCCGCTTCTGCTTCGGGAAGAGATGCAGGCTGATGTGGCTCTCGGCGATCATAGTCATGATGGAGACGATCTTCTCGCCGCCGACATCGGTCCGGATGGGATAGGGGCGCATGATGGGCGTCATGCCGATCTTGCCCGGCAGCTGATCAAACTGCTCGACCAGCCCGTCCAGGCTTGGGATCGACTTCAGCTTGGCGAAGTCCAGCATCAGGTGGGGGCCGAAGTCGCGGCCGGGGTCGATGGGCGTCGGGGGGAAGGCCGGCGTCTTGCCGCCGCGCAGGGCCATCTGGCGGGTCTTGCGATCGGCCGGAAACACGTCCATGATCAGCGACTCCACCCGCTTGGGGTCGAACGGCTCGGGATGGACAATGTCGACGAAATAGGATTCGCGGAACGAGAAGGTGTGGATCGTGAAGTGTCCGCCGGCCAGAAAGACGAAGGCGCTGATGCCGCAGTCCTCGGGAATGACGCCGTTATAGTACGGCAGGACGAAAGGCGGCATGACGGCCTTTAGCCCGAGCTCGAGAGGCAGCTCGTCCAGGACCTCGTGGACGAGGTGGATGTCGTCGAGCCGCGAGCGGTAGCCGCGGAAGGCGTCCAGGGTGAAGTGATGCATGGCTGTTCCTCGCTTGAAGCGCCCTTATCTTCGCTTATATGGCGGTGTCAATTCAAGATAAGTTGGGGGTCAGGTCTTAAGATTCAAGTTTTCTTATGCCGTTTTTTGTCGCTCGCGACGGAAAATCGGCAGTTCATCGAAGATATCTTGAATCTTAAGACCTGACCCCTCTTTTTCTGCACGGAGAAACGTCGCATAATACGTCTTAAGGCCGAATTTGCCATGGAGCATCATCGTACGTGAGCGCGGGAATCGCGATCCGGACGATGAAGGCCGCCGATGCCCCCATCATGGGCAGTTGGGCCGCTGCCGAAGGATGGACCTCCGAGACATCCGACGACTTTTTGGCTTTCTTGGACCATGACCCTGACGGCTGCCTCATTCTCGAGTACGGCGGCGAACCGGCCGCTGTCTGCGTCGCCACTGTCTATGGGCAAGCCGGATTTCTGGGCGAGATGATAGTCTCGCGTGCCTACCGGGGCCTCGGCCTGGGCCCCATCCTCTTCGATCGAGCCTTGTCGTATCTGCGAGGTCGGGGATGCCGATCGGTCTCCCTCGACGCCGTGCCCAAGGCCGCAGCGTTCTACGAGACCCGGGGCTTCAAGACAGTTTCGCTGTCCCGCCGCTTCCGTGGCCGCATTCCGCCCAGCCGGGGGGCGGGCGTTTGGCCCATGGGATACGGCGATCTTCCGAAGGTCTCGGCCATCGACCTGCGGGCTTTCGGCGCTGATCGGTCTTTCTTCCTCAAGCGGCGCTTGGACCAATACCCCGAGCTGGCCTGGGTTCGGCTCAAGGAGGGAAGGATCGTCGGCTATATCTTCGGCCGGCGGAGAGAGGGCTTCTGCTGGCCCGGGCCGATCTGGTCCGCCGATGCCGGCCGGCACGCGGCTTTCCTTCTGCGGGGCTTCGCCATGGGCGCCGGGGATGTGGACATCCAAGTCGGCGTCCTGGATATCAACACTCGGGCTGTCGCTTTGATGCGGCGGCTGGGATTTGAGGAAAAGCGCGAGCCGTCCCGCCGTATGGCTCTGGGCGAGGGAGACCCGGTCGGCCTCCAGCCGGGCCTTCTGGCGATCGGAACTGCGGGCAAAGGATAAAGGAGCGTCAACATGAATTCACGGAAAATCAGCTTCGGCACGGCCGCGATCATGGCGGTGTGCGTCCTCTTCATCCTTGGCGCATCGCCGTCCGGCGCAGGCGCCGCGGCCGCCGCCCCGGCTCAAACGCAGCCGACCCAGGCGGTCGTCGACGCTTCGTTCACCCTGACCGAGGCGATGATCCCCATGCGCGACGGGATCAAGCTCTATACCGCCATCTGGGCGCCCGCCATCGCCGCCGAGCCTCTCCCCTTTCTTATGGACCGGACCCCTTACGGGGCAAGCGGGCGGACATCGGAATCCATCAAGCGCCGCTACCAGGAGCTTTTTCGCGACGGCTATATCTTCGTCTTCCAGGACATCCGCGGCCGCGGGAAATCCGAGGGTCAGTTCATCATGATCCGCCCGCTGCGGACCGACCGAGCCGACCTCAAGGCGACCGACGAGTCGACCGACGCCTGGGACACCATCGATTGGCTGGTCAAGAACGTCCCCGCCAACAATGGCCGCGCTGGCGTGTTCGGGGTCTCCTACGACGGCTGGACGACGGTCCAGGCCGCTCTGGAGCCCCACCCGGCCCTCAAGGCAATCTCGCCGCAGGCCCCGGCCGGGGACATGTGGATGGGCGACGACTTCTTCCACAACGGCGCCTTCCGCCTGACTTACGGCTTCGAATACGCGGTCCGCATGGAATGGCCGCGGGACGTGCCTCGCTTCCGCTTCGACCGCTACGACACCTACGACTGGTACCTAGCCCTCGGACCGCTGTCCAATGTGAACGCCAAGCATCTCCAGGGACGCATTCCAACCTGGAACAATTTCCTGAACCATCCGGCCTGGGACTCCTTCTGGCAAGGCAAGGCCCTGGACCTGCTGGTGAAGGAGCCCAAGGTGCCGACTCTGACTGTGGCCGGCTGGTGGGACCAGGAGGACTTCTATGGGCCGCTCTCGATCTACCTGGCCTATGAGAAGAGCGACAAGGCCGGCCTGAGCCATTTGGTGGTCGGGCCATGGAACCACGGCGGCTGGTCGGCCGGCCCGGGCGACAAACTCGGCCGGATCACGTTCAGCAGCGAGACAGGCGCCTATTACCGGGAAAAGATCCAGGCGCCTTTCTTCGCCAAGCATCTTAAGGGCCGGGAGGGATTCGAACTGGCCGAGGTCACGACCTTCCGCACGGGTGCCAACGTCTGGACAACGCACGAGACCTGGCCGCCGAAGCGGGATTACGAGGAGCGCGCGCTCTATCTTCGCGAGGGCGGCCGGCTTTCGTTCGAGCCGCCGACGGAAGAGGGAGAGTCGGCTCGCGACACGTATGTCTCTGATCCCGCCCATCCCGTCCCCTATCGCCCGCGGCCCGTGCAGGAGACCTACCACGCCGCCGGCTCGGATTGGGGCATCTGGCAGACCATGGATCAGAGGTTCGTGCACGGCCGGCCCGACGTCCTGAGCTGGGAAACCGGGGTGTTGGAGGAGGACGTGACGATCTCCGGGGCCGTGCTGGCCAAGCTCTCCGCCGCCACGACCGGCAGCGACTGCGACTGGGTCGTCAAGCTGATCGACGTCTATCCCGAGGTCGTTTTCGATGAGCCGAGAATGGGCGGCTACCAATTGATGGTCGCCGGGGACATCCTACGGGCCCGCTACCGCAAGAGCTTCGAGAAGCCCGAACCGGTGACGCCGGGAGCGGTGGAAGACGTCACCGTCGATCTGCGCTGGGCGGACCACACCTTCCGCAAGGGCCATCGGATCATGGTTCAGGTGCAGAGCACCTGGTTCCCACTTTACGACCGCAATCCCCAGAAATACGTGGAGAGCATCTTTGCGGCTGCAACCGGGGATTATACGGCGGCAACCCAGACCGTCTATCGGTCGAAAAGCCGCCCTTCGCGGATCATCCTGCCGATGAAAAAATAGGGGTCAGGTCTTAAGATTCAAGTTATCTCGTGACGTTTTTTGTCATTTAAGACGGAAAATCGTCAGATCATCGAAGATATCTTGAATCTTAAGACCTGACCCCTATTGGATCTCCAGGTCGACGTCGTAATACAGGGCTGACATCGGTTTGCCCGAGATCGGCTCGACGTTGTCGGCCCGGACCTGGGCGTGATACGTCCCTTTCATCAATCCGGCCGGATTCGCGGCGTTGACGAACGTCTGGCTCCGACCGCTCACCTCGACGCTCACTTTCAGCCAAGCCGGGACCGACTTCGGATCGACCTTCCAAGCCGCCAGCTCCGAGCTGCCCTTGTTCACAACCGTGATCTTCCCGGCAACCGGCTTCGCGGGCTCTCCGCCCGCCTTCAAGGCGACACGGTACGTGTCCGCCACGATGATCGGGGGGATTGGGAACTCGCCGGTCTTTGAGACCCGGATGAACGAAACCCCGTTGGCTTCCGCCGTTAAGGTCACGCCCTCCTTGAACGGCCCGGTCGTCTCGTGCTTCCACAGATCGCGCACATAGAGAGAATCCTCCGCCTTGAACCCGATCTCCTCCCACAGGATTTTCTGTTTGGCCTTGTACCGGCCCTGGTAGAAGAGCAACGCGGCCCGGCTGCCGTCGAACAGCGGCTTCCCGGCCCACAAGCTGATGTTCCCATCGTCCCAGACGATCCGCCCCTGGATGCCCAGCGGATCCTGGTCGACGGCGATCGCCTCCAGGTTGGTCAGCACGGCGATCGTCTCCGGCGCCATGCCGCGCACGTCGTTGCCGGCCATGAGCGGCGAGGCCATGACACACCACAGGCTGAAGAGGCTGCGGTTCTGGACGTCCGAGAGCCCGTTCATGCCGACGATCATCATGTCGGGATCGTTCCAGCGCCCCGGCCCGGCGTACTCTCCCAGCCGTTCGTTGGCCATGGCGATCCGCACCGCTCTGGCCCAATCCACGTTCCCGGGGCCGCAGATATCGGACGTCGCCCGCCACATGTGTCCGATTTTCCCGGCCCATCGCCAGGGATAACCCTCGCCCCACGAACACAGGCTATGGACAACCGGCCTGCCCGCCTCGCGCTGGGCCTGTCCCAGCAGCGAGTAGGTCTTGACGATATCCTGGCCATCCGAGTTGCACCAATCAATCTTGATGTAGTCGGCCCGCCACTCGGCGAACGACCGCATGTCATCCCTCTCATACCCCTTGGTCCCGGGCATGGCCCCGCTGCAGGTCTTCGCCCCCGCGTCGGTGTAAAGGGCATACTTCAACCCCAGGCCGTGAATGTAGTCGCCCAGCCCGCCCAACCCGCTGGGATAGCGCTCGAGATTGGTCGTCAGCCTTCCATCCGCGCCCCGGGAGAAGCAGATGCCCTCGTCCGGCCCGACGTAGGCATAACCGGCATCCTTCATCCCGCTGGAGACGACCGCGTCGGCGATCTCCTTGATCAGCTTCTCGTTCTGGGGGTCCTCGCCGAAGATGTTCCAGGGATACCAGCCCATAGGCGGGGTGAGTGCCAGCCGATCGGCGNNGCTCCGTGCGCGACGCGCACGCGGCAGGGATTATCAGCGCTGCTCCGACCATTAAGATCAAGGCACCAACACACAGGGTCGGCTTGCGGGTAAGGGGCATGATTCTCCTCCTGGACGGCCGTCTCGGCTGCGTCCGAAATTCAGCCCGAGATTAATCCATTTCCATCGGCCCGTCAAAGTGGAATAGAATCGGAGGGCCACCATGGAATTCGCGGATAAATCCTACGAAAACCAAACCTTTCAGGACGTTTCCGCCGCCGCCGCGGGCCTAACCAAGCGCGAGTTCACAGGCTGCGCCTTCCAGCGCTGCGACTTCAGCGGGGCCCGCCTCTCCGGAGCCCTCTTCCAGGACTGCGCCTTCGCCGGCTGCAACCTCTCCAACGCCGCCGTCGAGGGCGCCCGCTTCCGGCAGGCCGTCTTCAAGGACTCCAAGCTGGTCGGAATCGCCTTCAACACCGTCCGATCCCTCCTCCTGGATTGGAGCTTCCAAGCCTGCCTGATCGAGATGTGCGACTTCAGCCGGCTCAAGATGCGCGGCTCGCGCTTCATCGAATGCCGCATCCGCCGGACCGACTTCGTCGAGGCCGACCTTCAGGATTCCGTGTTCCGCGGCTCCGACCTCGAAGGCAGCCTCTTCCACAAGACCGGCCTGGAGAGGGCCGACTTCTCCGGCGCCCGCGCTTACGCCATCGATCCCACGGCGAACCGGATCAAGAAAGCCAAGTTCTCCTATCCGGAGGTCCTGACCCTGCTGGCGCCGTTCGAGATCGTCGTCTCTGACTGAGGCGCTCTTGGAAGGCGGACGTTGGAGCCGAAATCAGCCGAAATCAGTTGACATAGATTAGATAAAGGAATATACTCAGACGTTGGCAATGGATAGCAGACTCCGACGGCAGATCATTTGGATTACGATCCTCTACGCCGTTGTCGTATTCGGAATCCACTTCGCTCACACCGAGACCCAGCTAAAGCAGGTCGATTTCTGCCCCGCCTGCAGCTTCATCAAAGCATCCGTATCCTTATTCCCCATTTTCGTCTTCATCCAGATCATCCTCTTCCTTTTCACGGTTCGGAAGGCCGCTGTTCCGACCGTCGAGCCGCTGCACGGCCCCTCCCTGGGCATTCGAATTTCGCGGGCTCCCCCGCTCTCCTGAATCCTCCCCTTTCCCCGGTTCCGGCCCAGAAGCCGGAGGTCTTTGGCCCTGTGTGTCGCTTTGAAGGAGGATTTCCATGTCGCTGTCTACCCGAGCCGCCGCGGCAACAAGCCTGTGTTTCGCGGCGCTCATTCTCGCCGGTTCTCTCGCTTACTCCCAGCCGGCGCCGTCCCCTGACCCCCCGAAAACGTTCTCCCTGCGGGGCCGCATCCTCAACCCCCAGAAAGCCCCCGTCGCAGGGGCCATCGTTCTCGTCCCCGAGCAGTCCGTCTCGACCGAGACGAATGCCCAAGGAGAATTCATCCTGGCGGGCTTGAAAGTCGGCCATTTTCACCTCGAGGCCCACAAGCCCGGCTTCCTGTCCTACGTCGATGACGCAGGGGAATACCGCAATGATCAGATCGACATCCAGATCACCCTGATCACCGTGCCGTCCGAGGAGATCGTCGTCACGGCCACCCAGACCGAGCGGTTATTCGCGGAGACCCCGGTCAAGACGGAGGTCCTGACCCAAACCACCATCGAACGCAAGGATGCCTCGAACCTGGCCGGCGCCCTGTCCCTGACCACGGGTCTCCGCATCGAGAACAACTGCCAGAATTGCAACTTCACCCAGGTTAGGATCAACGGCATGGAAGGCAAGTATTCCCAGATCCTGATCGACCAGTCACCGGTCATGACGGCCATGACCGGAGTCTACGGGCTGGAGCAGATCCCGGTCGAGATGATCGAACGCATCGAGATCGTCAAGGGGGCCGGCTCCGCCCTCTACGGCGGCAACGCCGTGGCCGGCGTCATCAATATCATCACCCGGGACCCGGACCACAATCACTCCGAATTCAGCCTGCGCCGGGAATCGGTCGTCGGCCAGCCGAGCCTGGACCTCGGCTTCCATTCGGGGCTGATTTCGCCCTCCCTGAACACGAAAGCGTTCGTCTTCGCCCACCACACGCAGAGGGAGGCGGTCGACTTGAACGGCGACGCTATCTCGGAGATCGGGCGGCTCGAATCCGCCTCCTTCGGGGGCAACCTCTACCAGCTCTTCCCCGGGATCGGCGGCCGCCTCAAGCTGGGCTTCTTCCGCCTCCATGAGGACCGGCGGGGAGGAGACCAGTTGACCAAGCCCGCCCACCAGACCGAGATCACCGAATGGATCAAGTCCGACCAGCTTTGTTTCGACAGCCGTTGGGACCACTCCCTGTCGAGCAATGCCCACTACACTTTGAGCATGTCCTACCTGGACGCCCGCCGCGAAACTTATTACGGCAGCGGAGGCGATCCCAACGCCTACGGGCACACCCGAAACCCCCTCTTTCACTTCAGCTCCCAGTTCAATTACCAGGCGTCGTCCCACCTGCTGTCGCTGGGTTTCCAGCACCGCCAGGATACAATTCGGGACGAGGCCCTCGGCTACGGCCGCACGATCGCCGAGACCTACGCCGAGGAAGGGCTGTTCCTGCAGGACGAATGGAGCTTCCTGGACGGAGCCCGCCTGCTGGCGGGACTCCGCGTCAACAAGCACTCGGCTCTGGAGCACCTCGTGGTCACGCCCCGGGCCAGCCTTCTCATCAACCTCAGCCAGGATTTCGGCCTGCGGGTCTCCGTTTCCTCGGGGTTCCGCGCTCCCCAAGTCTTCGACGAGGATCTGCACATCACCCAGGTCGGCGGCGAGGGAAGGCTGATCGTCAACGCCTCCGATCTGAAAGAAGAGCGGGCTCTCAGCTTCTTCGCCGGCCTCGACTTCGGCCACCAATGGGGCGACCGACTCTTCCAGGCCAGCCTGGAAGCATTCCGGACGCGCGTTTCCAACTCATTTGTCTTCCAGGAGACGACCTCCCTGGACAATGCCCGCGTCCTGGAACGCATCAACGGGTCCGGGGCGCTGGTAGCGGGAATCTCGCTCAACGCCCAGTTCATCACCGGGCGCGGATTCAGCTTTTCTTCGGGCTTCACATTCCAGCGGGCGCGGCTCGACGAGCCCGAGCCCGACTTCGGCTCGACGCGGTTCTTCCGGACGCCGGACGTCTACGGCTTCGCCCGCCTGGGAGGCCCCCTGTTCGGACTGGCCGAGTACGAGGTCTCGCTGGACTACACCGGCCCCATGGACGTTCCCCACTACGCGGGGTACATCGAGTCCGACAGGCTGGAGAGGACGTCCTCCTTCTGGGTCGTCAACCTCCGGCTGAAGAAGGCGATCAAGCTCATGGGCAGCGCCGCGGCCCTGATTCTCGGGCTGTTCAACGCCCTCGACCAATACCAAACGGACCTCGATCTCGGGATTTTTCGGGATTCCGGCTACGTTTACGGGCCGATCAAACCCCGGACGGTTTACGCTGGGCTGAACATGGGATTCTGACAGCGAGACCGTTTCCTACCGGGGGAATTCCGGCGGGGCGAAGCTAAGACCGCTTTCCCCTCCGGCCCCCCCCGGGCCAGGGGGCCGGCGTCCTCGGGCCGCGGGAAGCCAGCCTCAAAGATCGTAGTGCTTCCCTCGCTCGGTGGGGAACTCGCGCATTTCGCCGTTGACCCTGATCCGGCACGGCCGGCCGGCCGTGGACAGAACCGACAACCTCACCGGCTTGCCGTCCCTCCACTCCAGGTCCAGCTCGAAGCCGCCCCGGGCCCTCACCCCGCGCACGTGGCCCGAGGCCAGGGCCTTGGGCAGGGCCGGCAGGACGTCGATGAGGCCCTGGTGCGACTGGACCAGCATCTCCACGATGCCGGCCGCGGCGCCGAAGTTGCCGTCGATCTGGAAGGGCGGGTGGGAGTCGAAGAGATTGATGTAGGAGCCGCCGCCCCCTCCCCCGCCGGCCTCGTCCTTGACCCGGAAGAGCAGCTTGAGCAGGCCGTAGGCCCGGTCGCCGTCCAGGAACCGTGCCCACAGGTTGATCTTCCAGGCCAGGCTCCAGCCCGTCCCCTCGTCACCGCGGATGAGGAGCGACTGGCGGGCCGCCTTCATCATCTCCGGCGACTTCTCCCAGGTGATGTCGGCCCCTGGATACACACCCCAGAGGTGAGAGACGTGGCGATGATGCTCGTCGGGGTCGTCGACGTCGTCCATCCATTCCTGCAACTGGCCCAAGCGGCCGATGCGATGGGGGGCGATGCGCGGAATCAGAAGGGCCAGCTTGTCCGCGAACTCTCTATCCTGGCCCAGGATGGCCGAAGCCTCGACGCAGGCCTCGAACAGAGAGCGGATGATCTGGTGGTCCATAGTCGGGCCCGCGACCAGGCCGCCTATCTCCGGCGAGTTGGACGGGGCGCTGATCAGAAAGCCTGTCTTGGGATCGGAGACAAGGACCGCGGCATAGAAGCGGGCCGCCTCCCGCATCACCGGCCAGGCCCGCTCCCGCAGGAAAGCGGCGTCCTGGGTGAAGAGATAGTGCTCCCAGAGGTGGCGGCTGACCCAGCCGCTCCCGCCTTGCCATATGCCATGGTTGGCGTGGTTGATCGGGGCCGTTCCGCGCCAGATGTCCGTGTTGTGGTGCAGGACCCAGCCCTCGGCGCCGTAATGGGCCTTGGCCGTGGCCCGGCCCGCCTCGGCGCAGTCCTCCACCATCCGGAAGAAAGGCTCGTGGCAATCGGCGAGGTTGGTCGTCTCGGCCGGCCAGTAGTTCATCTCGGCGTTGATATTGGTCGTGTACTTGCTGCCCCAGGGGGGATCGAGCTCCTGGTTCCAGAGGCCCTGCAGGTTGGCCGGCTGGGAGCCTGGCCGGCTGGAGGAGATCATCAGGTAGCGGCCGTATTGCACGTACAGGGCGACCAGGCCAGGGTCGTCGGGCGAGTCCGGGTACATCCGCAGCCGGCGATCGGTGGTCAGAGCGTCGCGGCCGCTGGATCCGAAGCCGATGTCGAAGCGGTCGAAGAGCGAGCGGTAATCCGCGATATGGCGCGACCGGATCTGCTGGAAGGACGTCCAGAGAATCTTCTCCAGATCCGTCTGGATACGAGCGGCCGGATCGCCGCTCACGTCCTTGTAGCTGACGAAATTCGTGGCGGCCGCCAGGTAGATCGTGGCCTGGCCGGCTCCGGTCACTTCGATCTTCTCCCCAGCGATCCGGATGTCCCCATCGCTTTGGACCACAATGCGGGCCGCGCCTTTCATGGCGCCGTCCTTGACCGAGAGGCTGAGAGTCTGCCGGTCCCCGCTTGTCTCCAGGCTCCTGGCCGCGTGTGGGGTGTCCATCCTCACCGAGAAAGCGAGTGCCTTCTTCCTGTCGGCCGCGATGCGGATCGCGATCACCCGGTCGGGCGCGCTAGCGAAGACCTCGCGGGTGAACAGCGTCCCGCCCACCTTGTAGCGGACCGCGCCCAAAGCCTGGCCGATGTCCAAGCTCCGCTCGTAATCCGTGAAGGCTTCGTGCCCGGGGAAGTCGAAGAGAAGGTCCCCGAATGGCTGGTAGGGCATCTGACCGAGCGGGAGGCTCATGAAGCGCTCCATGGCCAGCGCCTCGGCCTCCCGCGGCTTGCCGGCGAAGAGAAGGCCGCGGATCTCCGCCAGCGATTCCGCCGCGCCGGGATGCGCGTAATCGTGGGGCCCGCCCTTCCACAGCGTGTCCTCGTTGAATTGGATGCGCTCGCGGGGAACGCCGCCGAAGATCATGGCGCCCAAGCATCCGCTTCCGATAGGCAGGGCTTCGTTCCAGCTCTGGGCCGGCTTGTCGTAGCGCAGAACGCGCTCCTGGGCCGCCGGAGCCTGCGCATCCGGCAACGGCCTCAGTTCGGCCGCCGTCGGACCGCCTCCAGGAAGAAGGGCGAATAGGATGGCCGGAACGAGGATTTTATTCATGGTGAGTCATTTGAGCCGCGAAGAGAACTCGTACCGCCCGGACGCGACTTCAAAGATGGCCGCGCCATGCTCGGCACGGATGAAGCGGACAGCCTCGGACTCGGCGGCTGGATGTCCCCCTTCCCTGACCGAGGCCGGATCGGCGGCCGGGACATGGACCGTCGCGGTCGTCCCGGGAGGGACGAGGATCCGCCAGCGGAACACCGCCACCTCGATCGCCCATTCGCTCTCGATTCGTCCGAACGGCGATTCATGCCAGGCCTTGGCGAAAGTCAGAGCGCCGGCCGGGTTGGGGCGAAGGATGATATGGCGGAAGGCAGGCCTCTCCGGATCCGGGTTGATGCCGGCCAGATATTGATGGAACCATGCGCTGATGTCGCCGAACATGACGTGATTGCGCGAGCTGCCGTCGCCCCAATCCTCCCAGAGTGTCGTCGCCTCTCGCCCCAGCCAGGCCCCGTAGCTCGGCGGGGTTGTCTGCTTGGCGATGCGCAGAGCCAGGTCGGTCCGTCCGATGTCGGACAGCACGCGAAAAAGGTACTTGGCGCCCAGGATTCCGGTATCCAAGTGATCGTCGTGTTCCGCCACATTGCGGACGAGCCTGTCTCCGATGGATCCGCGCATCTCCCGCGGCGCCAGGTCCCAGAAAAGGGCGGCGCTCAAGGCTGTCTGGCTGTCGTTGCCTACGAAGCCGTCGGCCTTGATGAACGCGGCCTGGAAGGCGGCCCGGATGCGCTCGGCCAGATCGGCGTAGGAGCGGGCCTCGGCCTCCCGGCCCAGCAGGGCGGCGAAGCGGGACAGGAGGACGGCGTCATGGTAGTAATAGGCGGTCGAGGTGACCGCCGTCGGGGTCACGGTCTTGGCCGGCACCCAATCGCCCAGGCCGACATCCACGATCAAATTCTTGGCCTGGCTTCCGAGATAGTCCAGGTAGCGCTTCCAGGCTTCGTAGTGCTCTGCGATCGGGCTCATGTCGCCGGTGTAGACATAGAGATACCAGGGGATGATGAGATAGGCGCTGTCCCAGGCGGGGCCGATGCCGTAGCCCCAGCCGGAGGTCGGGATGATGCCGGCATAGTCGCCGCCGGGGCGCTGCTCGTCCTTGAAGTCGCGCAGCCACGACTCGTAGGCCGCCGTATTGCTCCAGTTGAGCATGGCCTGCCCGGCGGCCAGATGGGCGTCGCCGGTCCAGCCGTTCTTCTCGCGGTGCGGGCAGTCCGTGGGGATGCCGACGAAGTTGCTCCGGTAGGACCACAGGGTCATCCTTTGGATGGTGTTGAGCAGGGAGTCGGAGCATTCGAAGCCGCCCGCGGATTCAAACGAAGTGTGGACGACCCGGCCGTCGAGGCTGTCGAGGGTCGGCCGCCCGGGGAAGCCCCGCACTTCGACCCAGCGGAAGCCGTGATAGGCGAAGCGCGGCTCCCAGGACTCTTCTCCCCCATCGCCCTTGAGCGTATAGGAGTCGGTCTGGAACGGGACGCCGCGGACGAACTTGGCGATTTCCTGCTGATCCAGCGTGCCGTCAGGGGCCAGACGCTCGCCGTACCGCAGGACGATCTTGGTCCCGGCGGGGCCGGAAGCGCGGAGACGGGCCCAGCCGGCCATGTTCTGCCCCAGGTCGAAGACGAAGAGCCCCGGCTTCGGCTCCGTCACCGCCACGGGCTTGATCGTCTCCATGATCTTGATCGGCGGCGTCGTGCCTGCGCGCAGAGCGCCTTTCGGGCCGCCGCCCGCAAGCGCCGGATTCCAACCCGAATCGTCATACCCGGCCGTGTCCCAGCCGGGCTTCTCCAGGCGCGCATCGTATTCCTCGCCGTTGCGGATGCCGTCGCGGCGGACCGGGCCGTCGGTCGTCCGCCAGGTCGCGTCCGAGGCCACGGTCTCGACCGAGCCGTCGGCATATTCCAGGAGCAACTGGCAGAGAAGCGTCGGCGCGCCGCGCAAGGGAGCCTTGTCAAAATCCCACTCGTCCCGGAAATCGACGTTATAGAATCCCTTGCCCAGCATCACGCCGATGGCGTTGCGGCCGGTTTGCAGCAGCCCGCCGACATCGTACGTGGCGTAGAGGACCCGCCTGTCGAAACGGGTGAAGACGGGATCGAGGACGCGGTCGCCGACCTTGGCCCCGTTCAGATGCAGCTCGTAGTAGCCCAGGCCGCAGATCGAGACGACGGCGCGCTTGAGGGGCTTTCCGACGTCGAAGGCCTTGCGGAAGAGCGGGCCGGGCGCGTTGACGAAGGAATCCGTAGCCCGGATCCACTCGGCCTTCCATTCGCCGAAGCTCAGGACGCCCATGGACCAGCGGGCCGGCGCGGACCAGGCCGATGCCCGGCGGTCCCTATCCCAGACCCGGACCTTCCAGAAGACTGGCTGGTGGGAGGCCAGCGGCTTGCCCGCGTAGGCGATGCCGAAGGGCGCATCCGATTTCACCCGGCCGGAATCCCAGAGATCGCCCTTGTCGGCGGCCAGGGTTGCGGGGTCGCCGGCGGCAAGGATCTGATAGGCGGTTTGCTTTTGCCCGCGAACCGGATTCGAGGCGGGCGCGAAGCTCCAGCTCAGGCGGGGAGCGGTCGCGTCGATGCCCTCGGGACCGACCAAGTTTTCACAGCGGAGGCTCTGGGGAGTCAGGCCGCCCGGGACGGCACGGCAGGAAACCGCCGCCGCCAGAGCGAAACCGAGGAGAAGAGCAACTCTGATCCTCGATCGGAAGTTGGCAGTTATTTTCATCGCCATCCCTTTAACCGAATCGTTCTGACGATCTCCCGAAGGGGGTCAGGTCTTAAGATTCAAGTTTTCTGGCAACATTCGTAGTTATTCCGTCTACAAACGCGGTCATATCTTGAATCTTAAGACCTGACCCCTATTTTGGAGAGAAGATGACGGCCAAACCGCCGCCCGGGGCCAAGCGGGCGGCCAGGCTGTCGCCAGCCTTGTAAGTCTTCGTCTCGATGCTCAAGCTGGTGCCGTCGCTGGCCGCCTCCGGGCCGTCGGCGAAGACGCGGGCCTCATAATCGCTCGATCCCAGGAATTCCAGCGGAATGGCCATCTCGCGCGGATCCCAGTTGGTCATGGCGCCCAGATACCAGACGTCGCCCTTGCGGCGGGCCATGACGATGGACTCCCCGGGGAAGCCGCTCAGCACTCTCGTATCGTCCCAGACGGTGGGCACTTTCTCGATGAACTCCAGCCCCGGCCGGCCCTCATAGGCCTCCGGGTAGTCCGCCAGCATCCCCAGCGGCGCCTCGTAGACGACATACGCGGCCAGTTGGTGGGCCCGCGTTCCCTGGGCCATGGGCTCGCGGCCGCGGGCCTCGAACTTGCCCCGGGCGGCGTTGCGGAACGCACCGGGGGTGAAATCCATCGGTCCGGCCAGCATCCGGGTGAAGGGGATAGTCACGTCGTATTCGGGGGTGATCCGTTCGCTCCACAGGCTGTACTCCAAGCCCATGACAGCCTCAACCCCGACCAGGTTGGGATACATGCGCCGGAGGCCGGTTTCCTTATAGGCGCCGTGGAGGTCGATCAGCAGGTGATGTTCGGCCGCCTTGCGGACCCATTTTCTGGTCAGCTTGACCATTTCCTGGTCGTCGCGGTTCATGCCGTCGATCTTGAAGCCGGCCACACCCCACGCCTCGAAGAGGTCCAGGGCCTCCTCCAGCTTCTTCTCAAAGGCCACCCATTCCACCCACAGCACCAGCCGGACATTGCGGGACTTGGCGTGGGCCAGGAGCGCGGGCATGTCGATCGCGGGAACGGGCTTGCAGACGTCCTCCGTGTGCCAGCCGCCGTCGATCAGCATGTACGGGAAGCCGTGAGCGCCAGCGAACTCGATGTAGTGCTTCATCGTGGCCGTGTTCATGCCGGGCTTGAAAGGTACGTTCTTGGCGAAGCTCTCCGTCCACCAGTCCCAGGCGGCCAGGCCCGGCTTGATCCAAGATGTGTCGGCCACGGTGCAGGGCGGGTTGAGGTTCAGGATAAGGTCGCTCGTCTCGATGAGCCGGCCGGGCGTCGGCGCGATCATCAACACGCGCCAGGGAGTCGATTTCGGCGTCGCCGCGACGACGGGCTGTTCGATAGCATGATACTGATTCCACGGCAGATTACGGGCCACACTTTCCTTGCGCGGCGGCAGACACAGCCTGCTGATTAGGGTGCCCGGCGCCCCGGAAACGCCGCCCACGTACATGTTGGCGTAGTCGTCCAGGTCCGCCTCCAGGAGCGCGGCCCACGGCCCGTCGGGAATCCGGACGAGCAGGGGCAGATTGATGACATCGGAGGGCTTGATCTCGTCCAAACGGATAGGCAGGTATTCGCCCTCGTTGTGGGTGTTGAAACGCCCCATATTCAAGGCCCAGGCCGAGGCGCCGGGCGTGAAGTGGAAACCGGTGTTCTCGGCCTGCAAGGCGAACCGGTCGAGCGCCTCCTGCTTGGGCAGGACGTAACGAAGAGCGATGCCTTCGTCATAGGAGCGGAAGACCAAATCGACGCGGCGCCAGGGCTCCTTGGTTTCGCGGAGCGACACCGTGAGCTGGTGGTAATGGTCGCGTACCCGGCGCTTCGCGCCAAACGCGTTCTCCCAGGTCGAGTCCGCCGCCTGCCGATCCGTGGCGATGACCTCGAAATCCTGATCCATGGGGCGTGCCCCGAAAATGTCGAGGCCAAGGGGCGAGTCGAGGAGGACCGGCCGGCCTTTATAGCTTACCTGATAGTACGCCCGTTCGCCGGCAAGATAGGGCTGGGAAAGAGTTTTCATGGCCAGCGATACGACTAGGTTGCCGTCGGGCGAGGCGACGGTCAGTGTTCCAGAGCCGGCGCGGCGGCAGCCGGCAGCCGCGAAAATGACGAGGACGGAGAGTACGGGGAAACGGGGGAATTTTTTCATCGCGGATGATCCTTGTCCTAATAAGCGCAAAATTCTCATGCTGGTAATTTATATCATAACCACGGGAAGAAGGGGTCAGGTCTTGACATTTGACATTTCTCCCGCAATACGTTCTATATAAACAGAATCCGTACTCTTTTTGGGGTCCCGATATCTCTTTGGCCCTCTCTCCTGTCGGCGAAAATGTCAAATGTCAAGACCTGACCCCTATTTGAGGCGCAGGAGCCAGGTGCCGCAGACCAGGTCGTTTTCCAGAATGCTGTTCTCGACCTCCTGGGACTCGAGGTAGCCGCGGAGAAGGCCGGCCTGCTCGGGATGGCTCAGGATCAGCTCGGCCGCGCGCCTCTCGATCATCTGATAGAACGACCGGTCGGTCGCTTCGATCGCCTCTTTCGACAGGAGGTCCTCGCCGGCGACCTCGAACCCGGCCGCGGCGATCTGGCCGTAGAACTCCGATCTCCGCAGGCAGCGGTCGTAGACGGTCGGCGAATTGTCCTCGAGGAACCCGTCATCCAGAAGGACGCATCCCCTCTCGTTCAGAGATCCCGCCAGGAATGCCAGCGTCTCCTTCATGTCCCCCAGAATCCGTCCCAGGGCTCCGAACACAATCACATCAAATTTTTCCGGCTCCCACGTCCAGGCCCTGATATCTCCGATAACAAATCGGCAAAGCCGGCCGACACGGTGGTCTGTCGCCCTAGCCCTGGCCGCATCGATGAAAGCCGGGACGGCGTCGATGCCCTTCACCGGGCATCCCAGCACTTCGGCGATCCGGATCGAGACAGCCCCTTTGCCGCAACCCAGGTCAAGGACCCGGCCGGGCCGAACGACGCCTTCCCTCTTCAGCAGGGAGACCATGGCCTCCGGATCGGACCCCATCCGCCAGAGATCTTGCAGCAGGAACGGCAAATGGGGGTAGAGCCCGACATCGAAGCCGTCCAATGTCTCGACGACGCACTCGATCAAATCTTTCATCGCTCTCACTTCACTCTCCCGGCCGGCCCCGCCCGCCTCGTCCGGCCTTCATCGGAACTGGATCGAATAGAGGTCCGCATCCTTGAGGGTGATCCGCAGCCGCACCGGGCGGCCGACCAGGCGCTTCAAGCTCGGCCCGCCTGTCCAGGCCGCCTCCCGCTCGATCTCGTTGCCGATGATGGGCGGGCAATCGGCCAAGGCGAAGCCCGAAATCGGCTCCCCTTCCGGCGTCTGGATCTCGATCCTGATCTCGCCCGCGGCTGAAGTGGCGAAATTGAGGAATAGCCGCTCGCCCCCGAAGCTCAGGACTTTGCTGACCATCTCGCCGCCGGCGTAAGGCGCGTTCAGCGAGGCGAAGCCGTCCACGCGCAGGGAGTATCGGCGCAGGTGGGCGGTCGGCTGGGCGTAGTCCTGATTGACGTAGATCGACATCTCGTGGCTGCCGGTGGGAACCACGTTCAAGGCCGGGTAGTTCGAGCGGGAGACCCAGTTTTTGGGCCCGATCCCGGCCCGAATGAACGATTCCATGAAGGAGCGGTCGTAGGCGCTCCCGCCGCGGCTGGTCATCAGGACGGCGTCGGAGCAGTCCTTGAAGTAGTCCGGATCGACCCCGGCCTGCCGGGCCTGCTCCTCGGTCAGCACCTGGCGCCCCGGCATGAAGCGGGCGGCCACGGCGATGTAGATGTGGGGGGCCCGGAAATACGGGTGTGTCTGCTGGGTGTAGAGATGCTCCATCGGCGTGCCGCCGAAGGTCATGGCCTCGGGCTCGCTCCAATGGACGAAATCCGGCGAGGTCGTGCGCCCCACGGTCCGAAATCCCTCCCAACCGCCGCCCGACCAGATCCGGAAGTACATCACATAGAGCCGCTCGCTCTCCGACCAGAAGGCCACGTTCTGCGAGTCGAACATGCCCTTCGTGAAGACAGGCTCCGGCCGCAGCTTCCTCCAGCGCAAGCCGTCCGGCGAGACGAAGGCGAAGAGGCCGCTGCGATCGGTGCCGGTCAAAGCCTTATAGCGCTCGGCGGGATCCACACCCGGCCTCGAGTCGAGCAGGGGGCTGAAATTGTGGCTGGTCGGGGGATCGCCGGCCCAGACGACATTGTTGGCCTTCGCACCTCCGACCTCGAACAGCTCCAGCTCGGGCTTGGTCCAGCGGATGCCGTCGCGGGATTCGGCGACGCAGGTCGTCTCAGCGGACGTTCCGTCCTGACGCGAGGAGGGCAGGCCCCGGTAATAGGCGCGGTAGACATCGCCGTCCCGGATGATCGTGACGTAACCCGAAAACGCGCCTTCCCAGGGCTTGTCGAAGGCCAAGGCGGGGCCTTCGTCGCGCGGCTCGTGCAGGACGAGCCGGGCGTTGTCCAGGCGCTCGATCAGATAGTGGTCGACAAACAGCTCGCGCCGGCTCTCCAGCCTGATCGGCGCATCCTGCGAGGCGAACGCCCCGCCGATCAGGGCCGCCAGGCAAACCGCGATCCGGATTCTCCCGCGTCTCATTTAGTCCGCCACCACGGCGTCGCTGATCTTGACCGTCCAAGCGTGGCGGCAGTACGGCGGGTCGCCCCGCAGCCGGTGGGAGATCTTGGACGGGATCTTGATGACGCATCCCGATCCCTCGGAAGTCCACTCCAGCGGCAGGTCGAGTCCAAGCAGGGTGACCTTGGCTCCCTCCGCCGGCCGGATGCTCGAAAGCTTGAACTCGCGCAGCGGGCGCTTCTGGCCCAGGTTGGCCAGTTGGATGGCGTAGACCGCCTTTCCCTTACGGGTGAAGCGCAGCCGTCCCTCCTGGTAGGGCGCCACCGGCCGCGTCCCGTAGATAGCCTCGCCGTTGAGCTTCATCCAGTCGCCGATCTCGGCCAGCCGCTCGACCGCGGGGGTAGGCAGGCGCCCCGACGCGTCCGGGCCGATGTCGAGCAGGAGGTTGCCCCCCTTGCTAACGATCTCGACCAGGATGTGGATGAGCTCGCCGGCCGGCTTGTAATAGTCGTTGAAGGCGTAGGCCCAGTCGTCGCCCATCGTCAGGCACGACTCCCAGGGGTAGCTGGGCGGGGTCGCCGGGAACTCCTGCTCCGGCGTCCGGTAGGCCTCATAGCGGCCGCCCTTCCCGCGCTCGACGTAAAGAATGCCGGGTTGGCGCTCCCGGGCCTTCTTCAGCATCCACTCGGAGTCGTACTCTGGCCCGCCCCCGCCGTCGAGCCAGAGGATGTCGAGCGGCCCGAAGTTGGTCAGCAACTCGTCGATCTGGCCGTGGGCGAAGTCGAGGTAGCGCCGGAACTTCTCCGGCTCGGCCTTGACGTCGTAGTTCGGCTCGAAAACCCGCTTCGGTGTCCGCGACAGGTCCTCGTAGTCGGGGTGGTGCCAGTCGGGCAGGGGGAAGTACAAACCGGCCAAGAATCCCTTGGCCCGGAAGGCGTCCAGGACCTCCTTAGTGACGTTAGCCCGGGGATCCGCGCTGAAGGGACAGCTCGGATCGGTGATGGAGTAGGTCGTTTGTTTTGTCTTGAAAAGGCTGAAGCCGTCGTGGCACTTGGTGACGAAGACAATGTACTTCATCCCGGCCCCGGCCGCGGCTTCGGCCCAGGCGGCCGGGTCGAAAGCCGTCGGATTGAAGGTCTTGTTCAGGTCGAAGAAGTCGCGCACGTAGCGGTCGTAATCCTTGCCGCGCTCGACCCAGGCGGCCAGGCTGTCGGGCCGGGCCCATCCGTCCGTGGTGATCGTCCAGGCGATCGGGGCCCCCCACTGGGTGACCGGCCCCCAGTGGATGAACAGCCCGAACTTGAGGTCCTGGAACTTTTCGAGCTTGGCCGCCACGGCCTGGTCGGGCCCAGCCTGCGGGGCTTTTGCCGGCGCCGCTGCGGGCTTAAGCGGCCCGCCGGGCGCTTGGGCGGCCGTCTTCCCGACGGCGGTCGATGGAGCCAAGCCCGAGGTCTCTCCCGCCAGGACAAAGCCCAGCAGAGCCGCCGCAACCGCCAGGAGGGCGAAGGCCGGGCTTTTCCGCCCAGCCGGCCGAAGACGCCGCATCGCGGCTTTCACGTGAAGACTCATGCCGGACTCCCTGATCGGAGATGGCGGCCGGCTCCGTCTCATCGACACCGGCCCGCCGCCTGCGACTATAAAAGCCCCGGGAACGGGTTGTCAAGCCGCGGCCCGGCTCGACAGGGCCAAGGGATTCGACTAACATTCCCCGAGACGCGGGATGTATGCGGCATCAGGAGACGATTCCATGCTCAAAGCCGTGAATATCGAAAGGTGCTTCAGCCTCTTCCGGGACACGTTTTCGCCCAAGATCGTGGCCGAGCTCAACGGCCAGCACGTCAAGCTCGTCCGGGCCGAGGGCGACAAGGTCCCCTGGCACACCCATGAGGACGAGGACGAGCTGTTCCTTGTTCTTGATGGGGCGCTCGACATCAAGGAAAGGGACGGATCCGTCCGCCTGAATCCCGGCGAGTTCTGCGTGGTCCCCCGGGGCATCGAGCATAAGGTCGTCCCGATCGGCCAGGTGAAATTGCTCCTCTTCGAACCGGCCGGCATTTCCCATACGGGCAATGTGCGCTCCGACATCACCAAAGACCGTTTCGATCGCCTGGAGACTTAGGAGTAAAATCGTCCGTCGACCCGGGGCAAGAAGGAGCGCTGCCTTTTATTTGCCGATCCGATACTTCCGCACGATGTAGGTGTCGTCGGCGCTTCTCTCGATGGCCGCCAGCGTATCCCCTTGCAGGACGATCGGGTCGGGTTGTTCCACGTTCTTATCGGGCGGCGCGGGAAGCGGCAGATAGAAGCAATCCAGGTACTTCCCCTCGAGGTTGAAAACATCGATCAAGACGCCCTTTCCCTCCGCTTTCGTCGACGTGACCGCCCATATTTCGTCGCCGTGGAAGAACAGATGGGCGATATCCGCTTTGTACTTCGGCATCGGGACATGGATGACTTCGCCGGATATCATCGCCCCGCCGGTCATCCCCTGCCTGTCCTCGGAAGTCGTCTTGACCCTGGCGTACTCCCGGTTGATGGTTCTGACCAGGGCGCCTGATTCGAGGTCCATGATCTTAATGGCGTACTCGTCCGTATGGGAAACAGCCAGGTATTTGCCGTTCAGGGCGGTATAGATTTTCCCCAGAGGGACCATAACGCCTCCGCCCTTGGGCGCTTTTTGCACATAGACCCGCGTCGGGAAAGAAAGCCCCGTCTTTAAAGCGCCCGTCTCCAAATCGACGAAGATGATGGGGTTAGGTTGATCCACGACGGCTTCGGATCCCTGGACGGTCCCCAAATCCGGCATTCCCCATCCGATGAGGCAGCCCGTCCGCCCGGATGCCGCCCGAAACCGATAGGATCCGCGGCTCGCGGGGACGAAAAAATCGGCCAGCATCTTGCCGTCGAGACCGAGGCGGACGATTTTGCTCGGGTACATGTTGTGAACGACAAGGGCTCCGCCGACGGCGACGAATCCAGACACCGATCCCAATTCGCCCGGCCCCTGCCCCGGACGGTAATAGTTGCGGATGAACCGCCCCCGGGCGTCGAAGCCGAGAAGCTGATTCTCGTCCGAGACATAGAGAGATTCGTCCGGACCGATGGCTATCAGGGAGGGCCGCTTGAAGTAATAGTCGCGGCCCTCATCGGTGATGGTCAGAACCGGAGTCAAGGTTCTAGTCCGGTAAGCGTCGGCATGACGCGGCCTTGAAGAATTGGAAACAACGGTATGGCCCTCGGCTTGTAGGGCCGAAAAAGCGAGAGAAAAGGCCGCGGCAAAAACGAAAAGGGCTTCGGAGCGGCAACCAATTCGGATTCGTTCTCGCTTTGTCATGGCGTCATCTCCCCTCCCCGATACTGGCCAGGAATATAAGAAATCTCGCGCGCCGGCCCCGTTTCGTCCTCAAGGCGTTTCCCAGGGAGTATTCTATCACGCCGACGGAATCCGGATAGTCACGTCAATGTCACTTTTTACATCCCCACACAACAGGGCTTGGGGTGAAGGAAAACAACTTTTTGATAATTTTCACCATGCGGGCAAAATATCCGGATAAATTTCCCTAGTTGGGAATAATGTCATCTTCTCTTAAAAAGCCGGCCGCATTCTTAAACCCGGATTATGCACGAGTCGAGATGGCGGCAGCCCATTCTTCAGGAAAAATCTGGAAGCCGAGACCACTGCTTTTTATATTCGACCACGACGGAACCGGGGAGCGAATCGATGTGGAGCCGGAGGGCCGCAAGCTCGGAGCCGCGGAGGATCCGCCTCTCGGATGCTTCATAACCATAGGACCAGGTCACGGCGTAGCGGCCGTCGGGATCGATCTCCCGCGGCATTACGGCCAAATCGCTTTCGGCCTTGTCCCGACGGAAGGCCAAGATGATCCCGTCCCCCTCGGCCGGCCGGTGGTACTGCGTGACGGACCAATCCGTTGTCTTCAGAGTCACCGGCAAAAGCGGGTAGAAATCGCCGAACCAATACGGGCGCAGCCGCTTGTCTTCAGCGATCCCCTTGGCCAGCTCGCCCCGCGGGTAGCCCGCGGGGCGCGTGTCCTCGGCGAAAGAGATGCCGCCATTGAAGCCGCTGCGAAAGAGATAGGGGTCCGAGCCCATTTGCCCGCAGGTGCTGAACGGCACATACCGGTTCAGTCCCGCGCTCATCAATTGATTTTTGGTCGCCGCTTCGCGAACGGTGGCGGCTTTCAGGTCGGTCATGTTGCAAGTGTTGTCGCTCCGCCAGAGAGGCAAAGCCCGCGACATCGTCTCGAGGTCGATCCTCCGGCCGCCGCTGGCGCAATCGTCGATCAAGAGGCGGGGAAACGCGGCCCGCAGGTCGTCCCACATCCGATACAGCCCCTCGATGTAGCGCATCTCGCCCATGCCGCCGCGATTCGGATCCGTGTCGAGGGCTTTCCAATAAGGGATGGGATCGAGGTTGTAATCGATGCGCAGCCAATCCATGCCGTAGGCGGCGATGACGGCTTTGAGGTAGGCAGTCATGTGCGCCCTGGCCTCGTCGTTCCCCAGGTTGAACAGCCCTCCCTTGGCGCCGCCGACGACCCAGTCCGGATGAGATTCGGCCAGGTAGGTTCCCGCAGCCACCCGCTCGGGCTCGAACCAGACCAGAAACTTCATCCCCGCCGCGTGCGCGGCATCGCCGATTGGCTTCAACCCCCGCGGGAACCGGTCGGCGGGTTCGGCCATCGTGATCGGGAACCCGTAGCTGCCCATGCCCTCCGGGAAGCCCTTTTTGGTCCAATAGGCGTCCAACCAAAAGACTTCGAAGCCCAGGCCCTTGACCGAGTTCAAATGGGCCAGAACATTGGCTTCGGTGCTGTCGTTCAACTCGTAAAAAGCGGTGCTCAAGTGGGCGATCGGCGGCGTGATCGGCCGGCCGTCGATGCGGGGAACGATATGGGCCAGCATGGTCCGCCGGAACAGATTGCAGGCCCGGTCGGGATCGTCCCCGAACCAGTAAAGCTGGAGAATGCGGGGACTGCGGAGGCTTTCCCCGGGCCGCAAAACGGTGTTGAGGTATTGTTGATGCACGGCGATGCGCAGGCCGTCCGGCGCTGACGCCTCGATGAGTCCGCGCCACTGGCCGGACCAGCCCACGGCCGTGATGACCCCGCCCCCGCCGTATTGGACATTGAAGAAGGGCGAATCGGCCGAGGAACGGCCGTTCTCGGCCCCGAATTCGTGCTTGGCGCCGGGGACAAGCGCCCGCTCGAAAGGCTGCCAATCATCGTCCGCGCAACGGCTGCCCTTGAGTCCATGCCATATCGGCGCCGCCCCGGACCCGGGGACTATCGACACGTCCACTGCCTGCAGTTGCTCGATGACGGGCGTGTCGGCCGTCCCTTTGTTCGTGAGCGTGATGGTCCAATCCAGGCCGGCGGAGTCCAGATAGATGGTGCAGACGGCCCGAATTTCCAGCCGGGTCTCCGGGTCCGTGATCGTCAACGTGCGCAGGCGCTTCCCGGCATCAACCGCTCGATCCTCGATCCGCCTCGTCCAGGAGCCGACAAAAGACGCGGAAGGCCGGCCGCCGTAGACGAACGAAAACGGCAGCGTCGACGAGGCGGCCGCCGAGAACATCTCCTCGGCCCGCCGCCGGTTGGCGACGATCTCCCGATCCGCGGCAAAGCCAAGCGGCGCGGCACTGAAAATAACGGCGGCCAACAGTCCCATACTCACGCCCAAGCGGACGGCATTCTTTCCCATAGGCTCCTCTTCTCTCCTGCTCCAAATCGCGGCCTTCATTGAATCCATCTCCGCCCCCGGAACTTCAGTAGAAAGGCTCTCGCCATCCCCGGCAGTAGTCTACTTCTTCAGCAACCTCTCCTTGAAGGTCGGCGCCTCGCCGGCCATCTTCAGGAAGAGGTCCAGCGGCACCAGCTCGAACCCGGGGCCAAGCTTGTCCATGATGCTCTTGACCCGCTTGACGTTGCTGTACTCCCGGACGTGGACCAGCATGAAGTAGGGCCGCTTGGCGTTCACCGCCGCCAACTCGCGCAGGTCGGCCACGGCCTCCTCCTCCGTCCGGGTCGGCGACAAATAATAGTCGTAGGAGATGAGCGGTTTCTTGTCCCGGACCATGAAGGAATGGGACGGCGCGTAGCCATTGACGAAGCCGAGGACGTCGGGCATGCCCTTGTAAAAAGCCTCCATGACCTCCGGGGTGAGATCGGAGTTTCCTTCCACGGTGGCCCCTTCCGAGTAGTCCATGATCTCGAAGACCCGCAAGTCTAGGAGGTCCATCATCTCCCGCGTCTTGGCGATCAGCCCGGGCAGCTTGTCCTTGGGAACGGCCTTGGGATAGACATAGCCGGGCCCGCCGAGCGCTCCGATGAAGTAGTCGTTGGGTGTCGACGTCGAGTAGAAGAACTCCACCATCACGGGCGCCAGCCAGCTGTAGTTGATGATCTCTTCCCAGGCGTAGGGGATCTCTCCCCGGCCCGGCTCGTTCCAGGCGCCCAGGCCCATGCCGTCGGTCTGGATGCAGGCGACGTAGGTCTTGGCTTGCGGCGCATAGACTTTTCCGGGCTCCACGTTATGGTTGTTGCGGGGGACAAAGCCCGGCGTCCATGTCACATGATGGCCGAAGCTCACATTCGGCAGGGTGTGGAGCCCTTCCACGCGCAGCCCGAAGCTGGAGGTCAGGCGGACATGGTCCCTCTCCAGGTCCTTCTTGTAGGAATGCCAGCCCATGACCATGGCCATGGGATTCATCCGGGCCAGGACTTTCTTGGCCAGCTCGAATTCCTCCTGGTCGGAGGGCTTGGTGGACAGGTCGCAGAAGAAGGCCTGGTTCATCATGCCCCAATCCGCGACACCGGGCTTCAGCACCCGGCCGTGCTCGCCGCCCAGCCAGATGACGAAATCGCGGCTGCAGCGGTCGCCGTAGCTGTCGAGGGCCCATTGGTAGATCCGGGCGTCGGACCATCCGGTGAACCGGCCGCGCAGGTCCGCCGCAAGGGGGATGCCGCTGGCGGCCATCAGCGGGATCTGGGACTCGTCGACCACCACCGCCCGCTCCAGGCCGGCGATGGTGTAAGCCACGATCAGGGAAGTCCTGACGTCCCGGTCCCAGACGACATAGCCCTTGACTGCATCCTTGAACGTCTGCAGGGCCTGTTCCACGCCGGCCAGCTTGCGGAAGGCGTAGTGCTTGCGGTCGCGGTAGAAATTGAAGACCTGCGGCGTGTAGTTGAAGTCCCAGGTCTTCGGATAGACGAAATAGAGCCGGGGCGCCTCCCGGTTCGCGTTGCCCTGGAGGCTGATCAGGAAAGCCTGCTTCTCGAGCCCTTGGCCGATAGTCCAGGCTTCCTCGAGCTCCATGTAAAAGGCTTCCCGGCTCCCCTTCCGCTTGAGCGTGTAGGTGATGGGGATATCCCGGGTCGGACGGGTGATGGTGTAAGTCATGAGGTCGGGCTCGGAACCGGCCCGGAAGACATGGCGGCTGCGGACAGGAACCGGGCCCTGCGAACCCAGAACGTCGCAAGCCTCCTCGAGGCGCAGAACAGAATCCGGTTCGTCCCAGTAGGCCTCGATGGTCCGCTGCGACCCGACGGGCTGGGATAAGCCCATGAACACGTTGGTGGGGAAAACCCGGTCGATGATAGGGACCTTGTTGGCGAACCCCCCGGTCTTAAGGGTCCAGGCGTCTTTGACGCCCCGCGCGCCGCCGAAGTTTCGGGTCAGGATAATCTCCCCGCCCTTTCGCACGATCTCGACGGTGAGGGCGCCGAAGAGATCGATCTCGGTGCTGGACTGGGGCACGAGAACCCACTCCCCGTCGAGCACCGGCTTGTCGGCGCCGAAAGCCGCCGCACCGCCGAACAGCAGGGCCAGAATCACGATCCAACAATGACGAGCACTTTTCATGACGGCCTCCCCTATCTCTCGACCTGGAACGAATAGCTTCCCGAGCCAAGGCGGTAAACCGCCTTGCCGTTTTCCTGCTTCGTGAACGTGACTCCGGAAGCTTTGGCGGCCGGCTTGCCGCGTTCCTTCACCTTCTCCGCCGACGCAGCGGGCAGGAAGAGCGTCGCCGTCGTGTTGGGCGGGACTTCGGCTTCATAGGTCAACCGCCCCTTCTCCAGCTTCCACGAGCTTCGGATCATCCCATAGAGCGACTCGTAATGCCCCTTGGCCCAGGTCATCCCCCCGGTCGGGTCCGGCTCGGGGGCCAAGATGAACTTCGCGAATCCCGGCTCGTCCCGCCGGATGCCCAGGGAATAGGCCATCAGCCACTGGCCCACGGCCCCGAACGAGTAGTGATTGAACGAGTTCATGCCGTTGAAGCCGCCGAAGCCGTTCTCGATGGTGTAGCCGTTGAGCCGCTCCCAGATCGAGGTCGCGCCCTGGTTGATGGGGTAGAGCCACGACGGATACGTCTCATTCATGAGGAGCCGGTAGGCCAGATCGCTCATTCCCCCGTCCGACAACGCCTGGCTGATCCAGGCCGTGCCGATGAAGCCGGTCATCAGGGAGTGCTTGGGCCTGAGGATTCCCTCGTCGTCCTTGTTCTCCCGCTCAACGGCAGCCTTCAGGTTAGCCGCCATGAAGGGGATGTTCTCTTCGCTGAAAGCGCCCAGGGCCAGCCCGACGGCATAGGCGGTCTGGGTGTCGGCCGTTTTGAATCCAGCCGGCGAGTCGGGCTTTCCGTCCCGTCCGCGGCGGGCCCGGAAGTACCCGAGCGCCTTCTTGTCCGGGCCGATGAACGTCTTGTTGAAGAAGGCCTTGCGCTCGTCCCGCAGGCGCAGGAACTTCTCCGCATCGTCGACCTTCCCCAGCAGCCGCGCGATATGGGTCATGATGTCCAGGTCGAAGACGTGGTAGGCCGTGACCAGGAAGTCGGTCCCAAGCTGATCGTTCTGCGGCCCCAGCCAGTCGCCCAGAGCGGAATCGGAGACCAGCCCCGTCTCCGGGCGGATGGACTTGCCCAGGTAATCGATGTAGGCCGACATCGCTGCATAGTGCTCACGCAGCAGCTCCACGTCGCCATATTGCTGGTAAGCCTCCCAGGCCACGGTGATCCCGGCGCTGCCCCAGAGTGCGCCGCCGAAGCCGTTGCCGACCGGGGCAATGTCGGTGAACTTGCCGGTGGGCTCTTGCATGTCGCGCAGGGCCAGCAGGTGCCGCCTCAGGAACTGCCCGGCATCCGAGACGTAGGTCGCGGTCCGAGAGAAGACGCTGATATCGCCGCCCCAGCCCATGCGCTCGTTGCGTTGCGGACAGTCCGTCGGGATGGACAGGAAGTTGTCGACGTTGGACCAGACCAGGTTCGACCAAAGGCGGTTGACCTTGGCGTGGGAGGACTCGTAGCCCGCGCTCAGCTTGCGGATCGAGCTGATCGCCAGGCCTTTGACGGCTTCCAGCGGAAGCGCCTTGGACAGGCCGGTGATCTCGACATACTGGTATCCGCGGGAGGTGAAGCGCGGTTGGAAGGTCTGCGGCCCGTCCTTCATCACCAAGATGTCCTGGCACAGGGCCGCCCGGTAGTTCTCGGTCATGATCATCCCGACGTTGGACCCGGATTCCGCAAGGTTTGGGTAAAGCATCTCGGCGAAGCGCAGGGTGACCCGGCGGCCGGCCTTCCCCTCCGCGAAGGTGATCGAGGG
Organism: Candidatus Aminicenantes bacterium UBA4085; assembly: GCA_002383325.1. Classification (GTDB taxonomy): domain Bacteria; phylum Acidobacteriota; class Aminicenantia; order Aminicenantales; family UBA4085; genus UBA4085. The sequence continues at coordinate 9,603 of DFYJ01000073.1, read as the reverse complement.
GACTCCGACGAGGTTCTGGCCCATGTCGTAGACGAACACCCCCGGGCGGACTTCCTTGACGCTCTTGGCCGTCAGCGTCTCGAAGAGGCCGGCGCTGCCGCCGATCTGCCCGACCACGGCCAGCCGGCCGTAGTCGAAGCCGGGGAAGGCGCTCCCCTCCAAGGTAACGGCCGCGGCCCTCTTCCAGGCCCGGTCGTCGTAGCCCGCCGTACTCCAGCCTGCCACGGCCGCTTCCCGCGCAGCGTCGTAGATCTCGCCTTGCTGCAGGCTGTTGTAAACGACCGGACCGCCGCCGAAATATTTCCAGTCTCGCTCCCCGGTGACGACCACATCGCGCCTGCCGTCCTGATACTCGATGACCAGCTTGGCCAGCAGGGAGGGACGGTCGCCGAAGTAGTTCCAATTCGTGGTGAAGCTCATCTGCCCGGCCCACCAGCCCTCGCCCAGCATGGCCCCCAGAGCGTTGGCCCCAGGGACAACCAAGGGCGTGACGTCGTAGGTCTGATACATCTGAGTCTTGTTGTACTGGGTCAGACCGGGATTGTACCAGTCGTCGCCCACCCGCCGGCCGTTGAGCCAGGCCTCGTAGATCCCTCGGGCGGTGATATGGAGGCGGGCGGNNGGGCGGATTTGATCTTTTTTTCCGCCGCCGCGAATCCCGTCCGAAGCATGGGCATGGAATTCCGGCTCGGGTCGGCCGCCGCGAAAAAGCCAGCCTGGCCTCCCGAGATCCGGTAGGCGCCTGCCTCAACCTTGAACCCGGAATCCGGATCCTTTGCGAACGCCAGAAAGATGCCGTCATACCCCGCCTTGGCCAAGTCCTCCCGGAACAGCGTCTTGCCGGGCCGGCGGGCATTGGCGATCTCCAGGCCGGAGAAGGATGCGCTTTGGCCGGCATCCGCGGCGAAGCCGATGTCGCAGAGCATCCCGAAAGGAATCAGATCCGTGCCCGGGCCCAGCGGGTTGACAAGGACGGTTGCCGCCGGGCTGCGCGGCCTGCCGGGGACGGTCGCCCCGGCTGCGGGGGCTGCCGGCTCTTCGGCTTCGAAGAAATCCGCCTCCCCGTCCAGCGTCATGGTCAGCTCGCCGTAGAGGCCCCTGATCTCAACAGCATGGACGGCGTGCCTGTTGCCGGCATGGATGACGTCCTTCTTCACGGCGAAGGATCCGAGCGGCTTGCGCGGATCGTCCTTCGGGCCGTACCCGGCTCGATAGACATTCAGCCTGGCGCGGCCGCTTTCCGAGCCGTCCGCTCCCGCGACATCCAGCTCGACCTTGATGTAGCTGCCGTTGCGGGGACTCTGGATCTGATGGATGTTCTTGTTCTTGTCCATCAGGCGGGGGTCATTGGCGCCCAGCACAAAGCCCGCCCGCTCGCTGCTTTTGGCGATGGTCAAGGAATATCGGATTGCGTAGGCCGGCAGATAGGGGGCATAAAGGACCAGGTCCTCATCACCGCCGCCGATCCATTCCGCGCCTTCCCAGGCCGAGAGTCCGGGATCGGGATTCATTAGCCCCGTCTCGAACCAGGACGACGCAGTCAGTGCCGCGCCCGCCTGGTCCCAGACCGTAACCATCCAATCGTAGCGGGTCGCGGCCCTCAAGGGCGCGCCCGCGTAGACGATCCCCGCCGACTCGAGCCTAGCCGTCCGGCCGCTGTCCCAGGCCGTTTGTCCCGCCGGATCTTTCACCACGATCCGGTAGGCCGTCTGAGCCAGCCCCCGGGTCCCTCTCGAGGCAGCCATCCGCCAGCCGAAGCGCGGCGCGGCGGCGTCAATGCCGATGGGAGTCGGCGCATATTCGGTGGTCAGACCTTCGATTCGCGCTGCCGCATCCGTCAACGAGACAAGCGCCCCGGACGGAATGGGTTTAGCAACTAGTCGATGCGCCTTGAGAACGGGGAATAATCGCGCCGCGCCCAGCTCCGCCGATGCCGCCAACGCCGTAGCCGCCGCGGCTGACAGAGCCAGGACCGCGAGAATCCTTCCGGCGCGAAAATCTTGTTTGTTCATGGTTTCGATCCTTCCTGCCGCCTCCGCGGTTCCGGGGCGGTAGAAGAGAAGATATCCCCGCGACCGCCGTCCGTCAAACGCTTTTCCGGACTTTTGGGCAAGAGGAACCAGCCGGGAAGTCCCCGGCGGCGCCTGGACCGAATCCCGGGGTGTGCTAAAATGGCGCCGATGCCCCTCCCCAACGCCTTCGTCGAGGTCGCCGCCATCCTGGCCATCGCCGCCGCTCTCGGCGCCCTGGGCCAGAAGCTGCGCCAGCCGCTGATCATCATGTTCCTGGCGGCGGGGATCCTGGCCGGGCCGGCCGGCCTGGGCATCATCGCCAGCCACGGCAGCATCGAGCTGCTGGCCCAGATCGGCATCGCCCTGCTTCTCTTCATCGTCGGCCTCAACCTGGACATCCACCTGGTCCGGTCCATAGGCCCTGTGGCCTTGGCTACCGGCCTGGGCCAGATCGTCTTCACCAGCGCCATCGGCCTGCTCATCGCGCGGGGGCTGGGTTTGAGCCTCCTCGGCGCGGTCTATGTCGCCATCGCCCTGACCTTCTCCAGCACGATCATCGTGGTCAAGCTCCTCTCCGACAAGAACGAGCTCGACTCGCTCTACGGCCAGATCGCCATCGGCTTCTTGATCGTGCAGGATATCGCCGCCATCATCGCCCTGGTCGTCTTGACCACCCTGGGCGCGGGCGCACCCGGCTCCGGTTCGCCCTTCGTATCCGTGCTGATCGTCCTCGGCAAGTTCGCGTTGTTCCTGGGAGTGGTCGTCCTCCTGACCTGGAAGGTCATCCCCCGCCTGGCCAAGGCCCTGGACCGCTCGCAGGAGATGCTGGCGCTCTTTGCCGTAGCCTGGGCCGTCATCCTCGGCGCCGGCGGCGAGCTGCTTGGATTCAGCAAAGAGGCGGGGGCCTTCCTGGCCGGCGTCTCCCTGGCTTCGACGGAGTACCGCGACGCTCTCGGCGCCCGGCTGGCCGGCCTGCGCGACTTCCTCCTGCTTTTCTTCTTCATCGACCTCGGGTCTCGCGTCGACCTGTCGATGGTCGGCGCCCAGATCGGACCGGCTGTCGCGCTCTCCCTGTTCGTTCTCATCGCCAAGCCGCTGATCGTCCTGGCCATCATGGGACTGATGGGGTATCGCAGCCGGACCGGCTTCCTGGCCGGCCTGACCGTGGCCCAGATCAGCGAGTTCTCCCTGATCATCGCGGCCCTGGGCCTCGGCCTCGGCCACATCCAACCGGAGACCATGGGACTCATCACCCTGGTGGGCGTGGCGACGATCTTCGGCTCCTCGTACCTGATCATCTTTTCCGGACCTCTCTACCGCCTCCTGGCGCGCCCCCTGCGGCTGTTCGAGAAGCGCGTCCCGCGCCGCGAAATGGCCCAAGATGCCCCGGGCCAGGCGGGATCGATCGACGTGATCCTGGTCGGGCTGGGCAATTACGGCAGCGGCATCGCCGGGTACCTGCTGCAGAGGGGACGGACTCTGCTGGGCGTCGACTTCGATCCGGACGCGCTACGCCGGGGGCGGGCCCGCGGCATCCCGGTCCTCTACGGCGACGTGACGGACCCGGACTTTGGCGGCCGGCTGCCCCTGTCCAAGGCCCGCTGGGTCGTGGGCACGGCCCGGATCCGCGACCTCAACCTGGCCCTTCTCAAGCAGATGAAGAAGCGGGGCTTCGAGGGCCGTGTGGCCTTGACGGCCGCCAACCAGGAGGAGGCCGACGCCTACGAAAAGGCCGGAGCGGACATCGTCTTCCGTCCCTACATCGACGCGGCCGAGCAGGCGGTCGACGACCTGACCGACACCATGAATATGCTGCCGGAGAACGTCCACTGGCCGGTCGCATTCCGCGAGATCCGGGTCCCGGCGGGCGCAGCCGCCGCCGGCCGCACCGTCCGCGACATCCTGCCCCCGACCAGCGCCGGTGCGACGATTCTAGCCGTGAGCCGGGCCGGCCGGGTTCACTACGATCCCGGGGCCGACTTCCAGGTTTTCCCCGGGGACAGGCTGGTCATGGTCGGAACCGTCGAACAGCTGCGGAACGCGGAAGAGCACCTCCGGATCCCCCTGGAGGCGGTTGAGCAGGGAAGCGGCGAGCGCTTCGTCATCGCCGAGCTCGACGTCATGCCCGGAAACAGGGTCGCCGGCAAATCGCTGGCCGCGCTCGGCCTCCGCCATCTCTACGGCGTCTCGGTCATCGGCATCCATCGGGACGATCAAAGAATCATGACCCCGGGTCCCGAGGAGATCATCCAAGCCGGCGACCGCCTGGTGGCCATCGGCAGCGCGGCGGCGGTGCGCGAGATGTGCCGGAGCGCCGTGTCCGAGGAGCTCGTACCCCACGGCGCCGCCTGTCCGATCTAGAAAACCTTCTCGGCGTGAAGCGCCCAGGATTCCCTGTCGATGTGATCCCCGCCCTGCCTAGACCCCGTCGCCGGTGTATTTCGCCAGCAGCTTCAGCCTCAGGTCCCGGTAAAGCTTGACCAGCGTCTCCATCCGCGAGCTGGTCAGGTCGGTCAGATACTTGGCCCCCGCGGCCGGATCCTTCTTCAGGAGTTCGGCGGCTTGGGCGTCCACGGCGGCCTGCTGCTCGAAGAAGCCGCCCTCGACCGGGTCGCGCGCCTCGCGCAGGTCCTTGACCGCCGCCTGCCAGCGCAGGAGCATGAGCTTCTCGACGAAGTCGACTGCCCAGCGTGCCGAGTCCTCGCTGAAGGCGAAGTAGTCGTAGGTTTTATAAAGCGGCGAGACGTCGGTGACCCCCGCGTAGACGGGCACATAGGGGCTGACGAAAGGATTATCGACGTAAAACCAATAGATCCCCCCCACCGCGTCGGGCAGCCAGGAGCGAAGCTGGGCCACCATGCCGTAGCCCTGAGTGGCAATCGTCCGGTGGTGGCGGATGCCGAGGGCCCGCTCCAGGTCGGGCGATATGAAGGGCGAGGCCGCGGGGCTTTTGACCATCTTCCCTCCCCCGCCGGGGACCATCCAGGCCGGGTCGAGGGTCATGTCGTAAATTGTATCCTCGAAAACGGAGCGCTGGAAGGCGATGACATCCCGGACGGAGATTTTCCTCTCCGGCTTGAAGGAGAAGGGGTAGAACGCGGCGCCCTCGATGTCCTGGGAATAGAGTGTGCCCGGGCCGGCGGCGTCCGCGAGCGCTCGTTTCGGCCACTTCTTCAGAGACGGCGCGAGGTTGCTCGTGACGAGCCACATTCGGCTGAGGTTGCCCTCTCGGATGGGCGGCGCGTAGGCCTCCTGCCAGATGAACGGCCGGCCGCCATTCGGATCGTACCAGCCGCGGCTGACGGCCTCGGACATATAGTTGGGCGAGACGAGCGCATCCTGATCGCGGGGGTCGATCTCGCGGATCCGGAAATAGTTCGCGATGACAACCACATGGTCGTCCGGGATGCGCCGGGCCGCCCAAATGGCCCCGGGCTTGCCGCTCTCCGGCGTCCACTCCGGGCCCACGCTGCAGATCTCCATCTCCCATAGCTCCCTCGGGTCGGCGATGCAAAGCGCCTCGGAGCCGCCGCAGGAGGGCAGAAAGCCGTATTTTTCCACCAAGCCGCCGATGAGCTTGACCGCCTCGCGGGCCGAGGCGCAGCGCTGCAGGGCAAAAACCTGGGCTTGCTCGACGGTCATGATCTGCCGGGTCAGGCCCTCGACGAAGGGGACGTCCAGCTCGGCCCGCTGCGAGCAGGTGCTCTCGCCGATGGCCAGCTGCTTTTCGTTCATCTGGGAATAGCCGGTATGGAAGTAGGTGTAAGTCCGCTCGGCCTGCGGGATGCGGCCGATGACCTTGCCGAAGTCGCCCAGGGGCAGGGGCCGGCGTTCGTCCCCGGCGCCGAAGTAGGCCATGCCCCAGTGGACCGGCGCCAGCGCGCCTTTGGCAAAGGTCCGGCCCGGAATGACCTGGATGCGGCACTCGGAGCAGCAGTCGGTGTGGGAGGTGATGACCGAGCCGTCGACGGTCGCCTCGCGCCCGACGCCGATGACCGTGCAGCCCTCGTGGTCGGAGACGCCGGAGGCGGGCCTACGGCTTGCCTGCGCCGCGGGGCGGGCCAGAATGGCCTCCAGGACGGGATCGCGCAGGGCCAAAAAGTCTTCCAAGGTCAGCTCAACGGTGACGTCCGGCCGTATCCAGGGCTCATCCCCTTCGACGAACTGGAAGTACTTGGTCGAGTAAGACACCTTGATTCCCAGGCTGGGCAGGGTCAGCATCTGGATCTCGCCGTAATGGTTCGGCCTTCCGCCCGTCGGCTCGCCGTAGAAAACAGCCGCGGTCTTCTTCTTGAGGTCCAGGGCATTGAGGATGGCCGAGGAGAATGTCCTTCGGCCCAGGATGACGAAGAGCTTCCCCTTCCGGTTGAGCGCCTTGTCCGCCGCCAGCTCGTTGACGAACGGATCGAGGATCGAGGAGTCGCCGCCGCCGTTGCTGCGCAGGTCGATGACCATTCTATCGACGGGGTTCTTGCGGATGGTGTCCCAAAGACCGGCCGTGAACGCGGCGAACGGCTTGGCGGGAAGATCCCGGCAGGAATTGTAGGCGAAATAGAGCGTCCTGGCTTCGGGCATGTAGACGTATTCATAGGCCGAGCCGGCCAGGCGGCGGTAATGGGGCAGGCTCGATGGATCGACCGCCGGTGCGGCCCAGGAGACCTTCCGAACGTCGGCCAGGGCCAGGCTGTCCATCTTGGCCGATACCGCGGCGCCCGCGGGCGTCCGGACCATGAAGGTCGCCTTGTCCGGCTCCGCGAGGAGCCCCAGCCCGAGCAGATGCTCGGAAGATCCCAGAAATCTCGGGACGAAGTCTTTGACCTGGGCCTCGTTGTCGTGGGGGAAGATTCCGGCAAAGGCCCGGACGACTTCTTCGATCGGATGCCCGTCCACGGACACGAGCCGGCCGTTGAGGAGCCCCGCGAACTCGGGCGTCGTGTCGATAATATGGATCCCGTCCTTGAACCAGTAGAGCTTCAGGGGGAAAGCCCTCTGGGGCATGATGGTGAAGGAGGTATGGGAATCGCCGATGGACGCCACGAGGCGGGACAGGCCCATCAAGAATTCGATGCGGCTGAGCTTCGGGATCCGCGCCTTCAAGGCCGCGACGCCGGCTTGGAACTCCTCCCGGGTGATCTTGAAGAAGAGGTTCTTGTGCCGGGCCGGAAGCTCTCTGGCCAGGAAATCGAGGTCCGCGGCCCACTGGTCCGGCTCCGAGAGCTGCGTTCCCATTGTCTGGGGGGCGCGAAGCTCTGCCGACGACGATATCGCCGCCGCCAGCAACGCTACGAGTAGAACGGGAAATCTGCGCATGCCTCTCTCCATCCCTGATCCGAGTGACAACGTAATTCTATACGGATTTTGCCTAAAAAGAGATCGGCGATCAACGCCCCGTGGAGGATTCTCCCGCTTAGACCAATTCGGAAAGGTATGGCAGCGCCGGACGGACCCGGATGCCCTCAGGCGAGACATAATCTTTCTCGCCCACAGCGCTGATCTGGACCGCCTCGGCCTCGGGAAACCGGGTCTTGAGGTAGCGGAGGCCGCGATCGATCTTCTCGTCCCCCCATTTCGCTTCAATCAATCGAACGGGCTTCATCCCGTCGGTCACGACGAAATCCACTTCCCGGCCGTCCACATCCCGGAAGTAGCGAAGTTCCAGATCGCGCCCGGCCGCATCCTGTTCGAAGTGAACCCATTTGAGAAGATGGCCGGCAACGAGGTTCTCGAAGCGACGCGGCATGTCCGGAACAAGGGTCCAGTCGTACTGGTAGTGCTTCTGTTCCTTTTTGACGGCCCGGATTCTGGGAGCCCCGAAGGGCGCCAGGCGATAGATCACATAAAGCCGCTCCAGGGCTTGGAGCCACCGGGAAACGGTCTTGTGGCTGACTTGAAGGTCCTCGCGCAAAGCATTGATCGAAAGGTGCGAGCCGACGAGCTGAGGCAGGCGAAGCGCCATCAACTCGAGGTTCCCCAGATCGACAATCGTCTCTAAAGAAGTGACTTCGTCCCGGATGATGCGGCTCCGGTACTCCCGAGACCAGCGTCGCGCTTCCGTTTCCGACCCGGAGAGAAACGGCTCGGGGAACCCTCCCAAGTGAAGCAGGTCGAGAAGCTCCTGCGGCCGGCTCATTCCCAGCTCGGCGGCGGAGAAAGGGTGGAGCCGCAGGAAATGATACCGGCCTTGGAGCGAATCGCCGCCGAACCGATAGGCATCCAGGCGAGCGCTTCCGACGACGAGAAGCTTCCATTGGCGGTCCGGCTGATCAACCAACCCTTTGAGGTAATTACGCCAGGAACGGTATTTATGGATCTCGTCGAAGATGATCTCGCCCCCTGCCGGCCATTCGCGGCGCAGGATCCTCTCCCGATGCTCGGAGATATCCCAGCTCAGGTAGGCGGCCGGATCAGGGATGACTTGGCGGGCCAAGGTAGTCTTTCCGACCTGCCGCGGCCCCGAGACGAAGACCATCTTCTTGGCAATATCTTTCCTTACTTGGCCAGTCAGGTAGCGAGTCTTCACACAAGGAGAATACGACTAATTTAACCTAATGTCAAATATAGTCGCGAGTTTTTTTGACTCGGTTTTACCCTGCTTTGCTCTGTTCATTTCACCACAAGCCCGGCACAAGCCGGTACCTGGTTTTTTCCGCATACTCGCGGTAGCCGTCGAGCTCGGCCAGGAGAGCGCGGTCCTCCAGCGCCGTCCGGATGACCAGAATGACCAGGCTGACCCGGGATCTGCCCCGTCCTCAAGTCGATCCATTAGGCACCTTCGATGCGAATGAATTCTTACCGATGTCTTTTTTAGTGGGTTTTCGGCCCGGAAACGTCCGGGTAAAAAAGGGCGCAAGAAATCGGCACATTATTCCAAAGGCGCGATTTTCAAAAGTTCCCGCTGCGTTCTCGCCCGCTCCCAGTCCGCCATAAGATCCGTTTGATGAAGCGTCGCCCATTCGATGACGAGGCCCAACACCCGCGCCGGCAATCGACCCGAAAATATGGAGAGCCTCATAATATCGACCAACGCCAGATCCCCGCCGTATTCGGCGTGGAAATGCGGCGGATTATGATCGTCAAAGAACATTTTTATGACAATCCCGAAAAATCGGCTGATTTCAGGCATGGACGGATTCCGAGCCAAGAGCTGGGAAAACCTCTTCGGGTTTTTTCCCCGTCATCTTGAAGTAAAGGGCGTCAGGGCAAAGATCGACTCGATCGCTCCAAATCAGTTCCCCGGCGGAGCCGATTCGAACCTGTTCGAACGTGTTTTCTTCGCGCCAGAAGGCGAAAACGCCTTTTCCGGCCAAGCTTGAGAGGTCGACGGTGCCCGAAAGGCCGTCATCAAATTCCAGCTCTAAAGTATAATTCGGCAAGGCTTTGACCTTAACGATTTTTCTCATTGAGGAACTCCATCCCTAAAAATCATATCACAGAAAAATCGGAAGAAAAAGGCGCTCCCGGGCGTAAAAAAAAGGCGGACCGTCCCTCTATGGGGGGCGATCCGCCCTTGGATTGACTAGGTTTGGGGAAGCCCCCGACCCTCTTCGGCTATATTACCGGGGCCGGGTGTGGGCGGCAAGGAAAAGGGAAC
>DFYJ01000090.1 GCA_002383325.1 Candidatus Aminicenantes bacterium UBA4085 | reverse complement strand
CTCGCAGAACGAGCAGGACAGCCGCTTCTACGCCCAATTCGCCCTGATTCCGTGCTTCGAGCCGTCGGACCATCAGGAGGCCTACGACATGACCCGCGAGGCCTACGAGCTGTCGGAGAAGGTCGGCCTGCCGGTCATGGTCCGGATGACGACCCGGCTGTCGCACAGCCGGGCCGGGGTCGAGACGCGCCCGCCCCGGCCCCAGAACGAGGTCAAGCCCGGGGCCCGGGCCTGCTGGACGCTCCTGCCGGGCAACGCCCGGGTCCAGTTCAAGCGGGTCCTGGAGCTGCAGCCCGAGCTGGCCCGCTACGCCGCGGCCTCGCCCTTCACCCGCCTGGAGCTCAACCCGTCCGACCGCCGGCTGGGCGTCATCGCCTCCGGCATCGGATACAATTATGTCATGGAGAACCTGGACGGAGCGGCCGTCCGGCCTTCCATCCTGAAGATCTCCGTCTACCCGGTTCCCGAGGACCTTATCCGCCGCCTGGCCGAGCACTGCGACACCATCCTGGTGGCTGAGGAGGGCTATCCCCTTATCGAGCGGCAGGTGACGGGACTGTTCGGCGTCCCCGGCAAGACGATCATCGGCCGCTTGTCCGGCCATCTGCCGGCTCAGGGCGAGCTGTCGCCCGAATCCGTTCGGACGGCGCTCGGGCTGGCCCCCCTGGAGCGCCGCTCGTGCGGCGACGCTCCCCTGGCCAATCGGCCGCCCCAGCTGTGCGTCGGCTGTCCCCATGCCGACACCTTCAAGGCCCTCAAGAAAGCCCTGGAAGACCAGCCCGGAGCGGTCGTCTTCTCCGACATCGGCTGCTATACGCTGGGGTACTTTCCGCCCCACAAGGCCATCGACTCCTGCGTCTGCATGGGCGCCAGCGTCGGCATGGCCCACGGCGCCGCCGAGGCGGGCATCCATCCCGCGATCGGCGTCATCGGCGACTCGACCTTCGGCCACTCGGGCATCACCGCTCTGCTCTCCGCCGCGACCGCCGACGTCGACATGGTCCTGGTCATTCTGGACAACGGCACGGTGGCCATGACGGGCACCCAGCCGTCCTTCTCGACCGGACAGAGGTTGCTCGACATCGTCCGGGGCGTCGGCGTGCCGGCCGAGCGCATTCGGATCATCACCCCGCTGCCCAAGTTCCACGAGGAGAACGTGAAGACGTTCCGTGAGGAGATCGCCCACCCCGGCCTGTCCGTGGTTGTGGCCGTGCGGGAGTGCCTGGAAGAGGCCAAGAAGAAGAACAAGTTTGGAGGGGCCCAGTGAGCGACAAGCGCAAGCAGGACATTATCCTGGCCGGCGTCGGCGGGCAGGGCATCCTGTCCATCGCCTTCGTCATCGACAGCGCCGCCCTCAAGGAGGGCTACCACGTCAAGCAGGCCGAAGTCCACGGCATGGCCCAGCGGGGCGGGGCCGTGACCTCCCACTTGCGGCTGTCGAGCGAGCGCATCTGGAGCGATCTCATTCCGCGCGGCGGGGCCGACCTGATCCTGAGCGTCGAGCCCCTGGAGGCCCTGCGCTACCTGGACTTCCTCTCGCCCCAGGGGCGGATCGTGACCAGCTCCGCTCCCTTCGTCAACATCCCCGACTACCCCGACAAGGCCGCCCTGCTGGAGCGGATCAAGGCCGTTCCCGGCAGCCTTATTGTGGACAGCGAGGCCCTGGCCAAGGACGCCGGCTCCAGCCGGACCCGGAACACGGTCATGCTGGGGGCCGCCTCCGGCCTCCTGCTGCCGCGCGAGGAGAATCTGCGCGAATTCGTCCGGGTCCTTTTCGAGCGGCGCGGCGACAAGATCCTGGAAGCCAATCTGAAGGCCTTCGAGCTGGGCCGGAAGGCCGCGGTCTAGGCTCATGGCCGCCGACTTCAAGGCCATCGACAGGATCTTCGCCGAGGCCGAGCGCGACGGCCGCTCGTCGCTCTTCGAGCACGAGGTCTACGCCCTGCTCCAGGCGGCCGGAGTGCGGACCCCGGCCCATCTCTTCGTCCCGCGCGGGCGGGCCGTCGCGGCCGCCGACCTGGCCCCGTTCCGCGGCTCCGACGTCGTGCTGAAGATCACCGCCCCCCTCATCCAGCACAAGACGGATGTCGGCGGCGTGGCCTTCGTCCGGTCGGACGAGGCCGCGGTGAACGCGGCCATCAAGGCCATGGAGGCCGAGGTCCCGGGACGGTTCCTGTCCTGGCTGCGGGCCAAGAGCCCTCGGGAGGCCGAGCAGCTGACGATGGAATCCGCGGCCGCGGACCTGCGCGGCGTCCTGATCTGCGAAAAGGTCGACTTCGAGAAGATCGGCTTCGGGAGCGAGCTTCTGCTGGGCGTCCGCGCCTCGCGCGAGTTCGGGCCGATCGTCTCCCTGGGCGCCGGCGGGGTCGAGGTCGAGTACCTCAACGCCCGCCTCAAGGAAGGCCAGGCCGTGTCCATGGCCTCGGCCCATCTTTTGGCCCGGGAGGGGATCCTCGGCCATCTCGCCCCTTTGGCCGTCTTCGACAAGCTGGTCAAGCCGTTCCGGGGCAGGCCCGCGCCGCTGAGCGAGGCGGAGCTGGCCGGGACCGTGGCCGCCGTCCTCGACCTGGCCGCCCACTACTCGCCCTTCGACCGCTCCGGCGGTTATGTCATCGAAGAGGCCGAGGTCAACCCGTTCGTCATCCGGGGCGGAGCGCTCCTGCCGCTGGACGGCCTCTGCCGCTTCAGCCGGGCTCATGTCGACGTCCACGACCGTCCCGTGGCCGGGATCAAGCACCTGCTGAAGCCCTCATCGGCGGCCGTGATCGGCGTCTCGGAGAAAGTCAACCTGGGCCGGGTCATCCTGCGCAACATCCTCAAGATGGGCTTCGACAAGTCCCGCGTCTATGTCGTCAAGCCCGGCCTGTCCGAGATCGACGGCTGCCGCTGCGTGCCGACCGTGGCCGACCTGCCGGAAACCGTCGACCTCTTCGTCCTGACCCTGGGCGCGGAGCTGTGCGAGGGCGTCATCCGCGATCTGGTGGCCCACGGCAAGGCCCGCTCGGCCATCGTCATCGCCGGCGGCATGGGCGAGAAGCAGGGGACCCAGTCGATCGAGGGCCGCATCCAGGCCGTCCTGGCCGAGGGCCGGGCCCAGGGCCGGACCGTGCCGGTCGTCAACGGCGGCAACTGCCTGGGCATCTACTCGCGTCCCGGCCGCTACGACACGACGTTCATTCCCGAGTACAAGCTGCGCTTCCCCAAGTCCGATCGGCCGCAGCTCGTCCACATCAGCCAGAGCGGCGCCTTCATGATCAGCCGCATCAGCCGTATGGACAAGATCGAGCCGCTCTACGCCGTCTCTCTGGGCAACCAGATCGACCTGCGGGTCTCCGACTACATGAATTATCTCAAGGACGAGCCGGAGGCCCGCGTCTTCGCCGTCTATGTCGAGGGCTTCAAGCCGGGCGACGGCTACCTGACGGCCAAGGCGGCCCGGGAGATCCTCAAGACGCCCGGCCGCTATATTGTGGCCTATAAGAGCGGGCGCACGCCCGAGGGCCGCCTGGCCACGGCCGGGCATACGGCCTCCGTGGCCGGCGAGTACGGCGTCTGCCGGGCCGTTTTGGAGGAAGCCGGCGTGCTCATGGCCGATACGCTGGCCGAGTTCGACAGCTTCACCGCCGCGCTCCCGTCGCTCGGCGGGCGCTTCGCCTCCGGCAACCGGATCGGGCTGATCAGCAACGCCGGCTTCGAGTGCGTGGTCATGTCCGACAGTCTCAAGAACGGGGAGCGGCTGGAGCTGGCTTCCTTCGCCGAGTCCACCCGCAAGCGCTTGGGCGAGATTCTGGCCCCGGCCGGGATCGACAAGCTTCAGGATATCAAGAATCCCATGGACACCACTCCCACCGCCGATGATGCCGCCTTCGGCGAGTGCGCCCGGGCGGTGATGGAAGATCCCAACGTCGACTGCAGCGTGATCTCGCCCGTCCCCTTGACCCGGGCCCTGCAGACGCTGGCCCCGGGCGAGGGCCATGCGGAGTCCATCGAGGCGCCCGAGGGCACGCCGGTCCGGATGATCGAGATCTTCCGCCGAAGCGCCAAACCGATGGCTGCCTGCATCGATGCCGGAGCGCCCTACGACCCCATGGCCGCCAAGCTCGAGGCGGCCGGCCTGCCCGTCTTCCGCCGTTCGGATGAAGCGGTCAAGTTCATGCGCCGGCTGGTCGCCGTCCAGCAGCGCCTGCGGGCTCTCTACGGACGCGAGGCCTAGGACATGGAGCCGGTTCGGGCCGATCTGGCCGTTCTGGGGGGCGGGGAGGCGGGCATCGCGGCCGTCGTTCAAGCCTCCGAGATGGGGGCCCAGGTCGTCCTCGTCGAGAAGGATCCCCAGCTCGGCGGAGCTTGCGTCCATACCGGGACCCTGCCCAGCAAGGTCTTCTCCATCTCGACCGGCGTCTACGAGATGCTGGCCAAGCTCAAGAATTTCGGCATCAAGGCCGAGGGCGGATTCAAGCTCGATTACCAGGAAGTCCTGGCCAGCCGGGCCCGCATCACCCGCTGCGACCAGGGTGTCATCGGGGCCCACCTGCGCGGGCCCAACGTCAAGGTCATCCGCGGCGAGGCCGTCCTGCGTGACGCGAGGCGCCTGTCCGTCCGGACGCCCGAGGGAGGCGAGGTCGCGATCGAAGCGCCCCGCCTGGTCCTGGCCGCCGGATCGCGGCCGTTCCAGGTCCCCGGACTGCCTACGGACGGGAAGGCCCTGCTTTCGACCGACGACCTGGTGGACATGCCGGAGCTTCCGGCCCGCATGGTCGTCATCGGGGCCGGGGTGATCGGATGCGAGTACGCTTTCATCTTCCGGACTTTCGGCGTCGAGATCGTCCTGGTCGAGAAGATGGAGCACGCCCTGCCCGGCCAGGACAAGGACATCGTCGCCGTCATCGAGAAGGAGATGAAGCGGCGGGGCGTCCGTTTTCTTCCCGGAACCGTCGTCGGCGGCTACGAGTTGGGGCCGGATGGGCGGCCCATCGTCACGACCGACAAGGGCGAGCGCATCGAGTCGGACAAGGTTCTGGTCTGCGTCGGCCGCTCACCGGCCACAGCCGGCCTGGAACTGGAGGCGGCCGGCGTCGCTCTGGGGCCGAAGGGACAAGTCCTGGCCGACGATCATCTGCAGACGAACATCCCGGGCGTCTATGCCGCCGGCGACATCCTGGGCCGCTGGATGCTCTCGGCCACCGGCATCCTGGAGGGTGCGATCGCGGCCGAGAACGCTTTAGGCGGGGACCGCGTCCTGGACGAGCGATTCGTCCCCAGCGGCATCTACACCCAGCCGGAGATCGGATCCGTGGGCCTGACCGAGGAGGCCGCCGCGGCGGCCGGCTTCGAGCCCCTGATCGGGACCTGCACCTACTCCAACCTGGTCAAGGCCTGCGCCACCTACTCCTACATGCCAGGATTGATCAAGATGGTCTTCGACCGCGGCACCCACCGCCTTCTCGGCGCCCACGCCGTCGGCTCGGAAGCGGCCGAGCTTGTCCATCTGCTGTCGATGTCCCTGCGGCTTCAGGCCACGGCCGAGGACTTCGCCTGGTCGATCTTTCACCATCCCAGCTTGTCCGAGGGCTTCCGGGAGGCCGCCCGCGACGCTCTGGCTAAAACCAAGAAGCCCCCCTCCCCGCCTGCGGCTTGACGCGGCGGGATCGTCGGTCATAATAGGGACGGATCGTCCCTTCCGGAGGCATCGATGCATCGTCGAAGTTCCATCGCCCGCGCCTTAATCGTCCCCATCCTGATCCTTTCGGCCGCGGCCGCCGCCTTCGGGCAGCCCGCGCCTGTCTCCGTCCCCCGTCCCGAGTATCCGCGCCCGGAATTCGTCCGGGCCGACTGGGCCAGCCTCAACGGCGAGTGGGCCTTTGCCATCGACGTGGGCGACTCGGGTGAGGAGAAGGGCATGCCGGCCGGCCGGGGCTTCGACCGGACCATCCGCGTCCCCTTCGCCCCGGAAAGCCCCCTCTCTGGGATCGGCAACCTCGACTTCATGCCCGTCGTCTGGTACCGGCGCAATTTCACGATCCCCGAAGCCTGGCGCGGCCGCCGCGTCTTCCTCAACTTCGAGGCCGTCGACTACCAGGCCACGGTCTGGATCAACGGCCGCCGGGCCGGGACCCACGAAGGCGGCTTCACGCCCTTCGCCCTGGACATCACCGACCTGCTGGCCCTCAAAGACAACGTCCTGGTCCTGCGGGCCCGCGACGACACACGCTCGCGCCGCCAGCCGCTGGGCAAGCAGAGCGATCGCTTCGGCTCCTACGGCTGCGTTTACCGCCGGACCACCGGCATTTGGCAGTCGGTCTGGCTGGAGCCGGCCCCGGCCGTGCGGATCGAGCGCTACAAGGCCGCCTGCGACATCGACAACGGCGAAGCCAACCTGCACGTCTACTTCAACGTCCCGCCCGGCGGCGGGACGGTCACGGCCAAGGTCTCGTTCCGGGGCAAGCCCGTCGCGGCCCAGACGAAGAAGGCCGACCGGATCGTCCGCTTCACCTTCGCTCTCAAGGATCCCCAGCTCTGGGACCTGCGCGCCCCCAACCTCTACGACGTCGAGTTCACCTACGAGCGGGACGGCCGGGCGGCGGACCGGGCCTCGGCCTACTTCGGTCTGCGCAAGTTCGAGGCCCGGGACGGGAAGTTCTTTCTCAACAACCGGCCGCTTTTCCTGCGGACCGTCCTGGACCAGGGCTTCTATCCCGATGGGATCATGACGGCGCCGGATGACGCCGCCTTGAAGCGGGACATCGAGCTGTCGATGAGCCTGGGCTTCGACGGGGCCCGCCTCCACCAGAAGGTCTTCGAGCGGCGCTTCCTCCACTGGGCCGACAAGCTCGGCTATCTTGTCTGGGGCGAGTTCCCCGATTGGGGCCTGGACATCGGCCGGGCCGAGGCCTTCCTGACCTTCAGCCGCGAGTGGACGGAGGCGGTGGAGCGCGACCTCAACCACCCTGCCCTTATCGGCTGGTGCCCTTTCAACGAGAAGTGGGGGAGCCACGCGCAGGGGCTCATCCCCTCGATCTTCCGGCTGACCAAGCTTCTCGACCCGTCAAGGCCGGTCATCGACGCCTCCGGTGGCTGGCACTATGTCTCGCCGGACGTCTACGACGCCCATGACTACGATCAGGATCCGGCGGCTTTCAAGGCCCGCTATGACGGACTCCTGGTCAAGCCGCCCGTGATCTACGTCAACGGCGGCCTCGAGCACAACGTCCCCTACGCCGGCCAGCCCTACTTCCTGAGCGAGTACGGCGGCATCTGGTGGAATCCCGGCCAGAAGGGCGAGGAGGCCTGGGGCTACGGCGACAGGCCCAAGTCGGAGCAGGAATATCTCGATCGCTTCAAGAAGCTGACCGACATCCTGCTCGACAACCCGGCCGTGGCCGGGCTGTGCTACACCCAGCTGACCGACGTGGAGCAGGAGGTCAACGGCCTGCTGGCCTTCGACCGAACGGCCAAGCATGATCCGGCCTACTTCTTCAAGGTGCTGCAGCGGAAGGCCGCGATCGAGAAGTAGCTCGAAACCAGGGAGAAAGGGAATTGGGCAAAAAGAAAATCCAATGCGCCTTGACCGTCCTTGCTGCAACCCTGTTTCTTTCGGTGCCGGGGCGGGCGACCGCGGCTGCGGAAAAGGACTACCATTTCCCCGAGGTCAGGATCGCCATCCAGGTCGAAAGCGACGGGACCTTCCTGGTCGAGGAGCGCCGGACCTATGACTTCCGCGGCTCCTTCCGCTGGGCCGACCTGAGCATCCCGCTGGACTTCGGGCGGAAGGGCGCCAGCGGCGTCGTGGCCATCGAGGACTTCTCCGTCTCGGACGAGAGCGGCCGACCCTTGAAATGCGACTCCTCCAGATCGGGGACCCATTTCAGCGCCAAGTGGTTCTACGAGGCCTCGGATGAGCGGAAGACCTTCATCTTCCGTTACAAGGTCCGCTACGGCATCATCAGCTACTCGGACGTCAGCGAGCTCTACTGGAAAGCCATCGGCGACGGCTGGAGCAAGGCTACGGACGCCGCCGAAGTTGTGGTCACCCTGCCCGAGGCGCTGGCTTCGCCCCAGGACATGCTGGTCTACGGCCACGGGCCGCTCTCCGGGAATTCGGAGATCGTCGACGCCCGCACCGCCCGCTTTACCGCCGCGGACATCCCGGCCGGTCAGCTCCTGGAGATCCGGGTGGTCTGGCCGGCCGGCATCACGGATGGAATCCCCGGGACCGGCATGGACAAGGCGGCTATTCAAGCCGAGGAGGCGGGCTACGTTGATACCACGATCCAAAGGGCCATCGATTTCAAGAACGAGGCGGTCCGCAAGAACCGGTCCAAGAACACCCTGCTGATAGCCTGGCTGATCTGGTTCTTCGCCGGCCCCCTGATCTTCCTGGCCGTGTACCTGCCCCTGTGGAGAAAGAACGGAAGGGAATACGATGTCCCCAACGCGCCCGAGTATTTCCACGAGCCGCCCTCGCGCCTGGCCCCGGCCCTGGTCGAGCATCTCCGCCAACAAGGCGGGTTGGCCTCGCCGCGGGCCTTCACCGCCACCATCTTCGACCTGGCCCGGCGCGGCTTCATCCGGGTTGAGGACAGGCAGGTCGAAAAGCCCGGGCTGTTCGGTCCCAAGCTGAAGACCGACACGATCCTGACTCTCGTCGACCTGGAGCCGCGATCCTCCGCGAGATCTGGCGAAGGGGACCTTCTGCCGATCGAGCGGTCGGTCCTGGAAGTCGTCTTCGGCCAGGCTGCCGGCGGGCAGGTCCGTCCCGGCGACTCCCTGACCCTGGCCGACCTGAAAGATTGGCTGCGGCGGAAATCCACCACCTTCCGGAGCTGGTTCACGAAGTGGTCGGAGGCCGTCAAGGCCGAGGGGAAGGCCCTGGGCTTCCTGGAGCCCGAGACCCTCAAGCTGCGCAAGACGGTCGGGCTGGCCTCCATTCCCCTCGCCCTCCTGACCATGAACATCCCCCTGATTATCATGTCCGCCATCCTGTCGCCCAAGCTGGCCCGCCGCACGCGGGCCTGGGGTGAGGAGGACGCCAAGTGGAAGGGTTTGGAGAAGTTCCTCAAGGACTTCGGCGAGTTCAAGGATCTGCCGCCCCAGGCCTATGTTCTCTGGGAGAGCTACCTGGTCTACGGGATCCTCTTCGGCCAGGCCGGCAAAATCCTCAAGGCCCTGCCGGTGATCCTGCAGGATCACCGGGCGGCTTCGCCGCTGTGGTACCCCGGCTTGAGCACGGTCAACCTGGCCGGCATCGCTGCCTTCGCCAAGGGCATCGAATCCACGGCCAACGCCATCCAGACCGCCAGCACCCAGTCCTCCCACTACTCGTCGGGAGGCGGGGGC
>DFYJ01000071.1 GCA_002383325.1 Candidatus Aminicenantes bacterium UBA4085 | reverse complement strand
ATTTTCTTAACCGGACAGCCGTGATTCCAAATCAATAAACCCCTAACTTTAGCCTGGGGTTTATTTATTGGATTAATGTACATTCCCCCATCCATCACCGTTCCATTACCTAGTTATGTCGAGGTTAGGCGTGTTCCTGATTAATCGAGTTTCATCCTTTTGAGTCCCAACGGATATATTGATAAGGAAGTCGCGCGGCTTGTCTCGACATTAGCGTTTCGGGCGGTCTTTCCTTTAAGCCAGTTTCCGGGCTGTAGCTCCAACTTCCCCGTATTATTCGGATCTTCGTTAGATATTACCATCCGAACGGTCTTTCCTGTTACAACGCCTCGAACCCTATAGCCCCCAAGGGTTCCCCTGAATTGGTTTCCCTGTTGAACAAAATCTCCGGTGCCCCATGCTCCTCCGCCAGAAAAATCAGAGTCCCATTTGCCATTCATATCGACTAGCGGAGGCTCATTAGGTTGTGAATTAAGCCATTCATCGACATTCGTTAAACAAGAAACGAAAAACACACAGAGAAACTCAATGGCGATAACCAACGCAACTCTTCTCATCATTCCTCCCTTGGCTGAAAGCAAAAAAGGCAGCATCGGATGTCAGGTCAACTGAATGAATTATACTACTGAGTCAACGCGTACGCACTTAGTTAACTCTGAGATGGAAATTATCGATTAGAAAGCTAGTCATAGGCGTTTTGTCCAGTGAGAATTGTAGGCTTACTGAAAAGGACCCCTGGGATTATCATAGCGATGCTCCTCGTTTACCTGCTGGTGTTCATCCCGCTCTAGCGGGCTTCCCGGACGACGAAGGCCCTCTGGCCGCGGCGGGCCTGGTCCCGGGCCGTCAGGAGGATGCGATAGATCCGCTCGCCCCAGGCCGACCTCAGCCGACCGTCCTTGATCTCGATGGGCTCGACGGCGGACTCGAAGGCCTTCGGGTCGAAGACGAGATCGACGGCCCGGCCGGCGGCCGATCCGGGCCCGGAGGAAAGGCGGATGATGCCGGGCGCCGCGATCTCGGGCGTCCGGCACGTCATGAACGTCCACTGCAGGGCCCGGGCCGTCTCCGTCATCTCGTAGGCGTCCGCAACGACGATCCGCTTGCCCCGCTCCAGCCGCAGCACCCTCCGCCACGTCTTGAGCCCGGCCTCTTGGGGAAAGGCGGCGGCGATGTCCAGCGAAAGCTCGGCGGCCCGCTCATCGGACCGGTAGCGGACGTCGCGGGCGGCGAAGGCCTGCCCGTCCTTTTGCAGGACGCCGTTGACGGTCGGCAGGTTGTGATAGGCCGATTGCATCGTCCAGATATCGTAGCGCATGCCGCTGAACGTCTTGGCTGTGTAGCTCTCAACGCCGACGTCGATCAGGACGGGCTCTCCGTCGTGATAGACGATGAAGTTGCCGACGTCGTTGTGGTTGTGGCTCTCGGCATTGTGGCCGCCCTGGGCGGCCAGGTAAAGGCCTCTCGGCGAGCCGGCCTGGGAGCGGGCGGCCATGACCTGCAGGCCCGGCATCCAGGAGTCGCGAAGCAGCGGCTCCCGGGCCGTTTCGGCGGCGATCTCGTCCAGCGAGAAGAGGGTCGGCAGAACACGGCCCAGCCAGCCGAAGCTGCCGCGCACCTCCGCCTTGCCCAGATCCTGCTTTCGCGCCAGAAAGGCGCCGAAGCCGCGCAGGGTCCCATCGCCGACGGCCGTGCCGAAACGGAAGATCAGCGAGGCGCTGGGGCTTAAAACGGCCGAAGCGTCGGCGAAATTGATGTACCAGCGGCCGGAGATGTAAGCCCGGGCGATATAGAGCCCGATCTCGCGTACGAGCGGCCGGTCGAAGATGTTGACGGCGCCGCCCGTGGCCCCGGCCAGCAGCTCCAGGCAGTCGAAGAGCGAAGCCCCGGCCCGGTCCCAGTAGCCGGGCCCTTCGTCGCAGCCGCCGTCGTCGGGGTAGGGGTTGAGGAAATTGTCCAGACAGCGCATGGCCTTGTAGACGGCCCGGCCGCGGCGATCCTGGTCATCCTCGAGGAGCAGAACGGCGGCCAGCCAGTTGGAGCAGATCCAGGGGTTCCAGTTGTTGACGATGCGGCCGCCGAAGCCCATCCACCAGAAGTCCTCGCGCTCCAGGCAGGGATCGAGAACGCGTCGCCCGGCTTCGATCCTGATGCGCTCCCGGATCAGGGGCGAGACCGCATCCAGCTTCTCGGCCAGGAGATAGTCCGTCCAGGCCAGCAGCATGGCCGTCTCGGCGGCGAAGAGGTCGACCACCGGCTCGCCGACATCGGGCAGACCGGAGCCGCGCTTCTGGGCGCCCACATGGGCCGGCACGCCCCAGAAGCTCTCCTCGCAGATCGTCCAGACGCCGTCGGCGATGTCGTCCAGAAAGCGGCCTCGGCCCTGGCAGCACTCGGCCAGGACGAACGCCGCCAGCCGGGAGCGGCGGGCGAAGCTGATCTCCTCGAAGCGGGTGCGGTTACCGTCGCGGACGTAGTCGAGAAAGACCGAGGCTTTCGGCGTGGACCATTCGCCGCCGCGAAGCTTCTCCGCGGTTTCGACATAGCCCGTGCGGACGGCTTGCGGAAGACTGAGCCACGCCTCGCGCTCGGAAGACTTGGGACAAGGATGCCAGGCCCCCGGGGGAAGGAGAGCCGAGCGCAGGGCGGCCTCGGAGAAGGATCCGGTCAGGAGGTTGCGGGGCGCGGATCGTCCGTCGGCCGAGACACCGGCCCCCGAGACGGCGGCCAGCAGGGCGGTCCCGAGAAGGATCCGCAAGATCGATGCGGGGCAAAGCATGGCCATGGCAGGGCTCCTGATACATTCGCGGCGGCTGATCCCGTTTCCATCGGGATTTGAGGCGCCGCTCAATATCGGCCCCGATTATACCCTGGGCACAGGCCCGGGGTTAATACGGGCCGATTTGATTTTCGCGCCTGCGGCGGATAGCATGTTGTCTCCGGCCGCGGCGGGCCGTCAAAAGAACTGGAGAGCGAGGAGGATATCATGAGCGATCGGACGATGGATCGTCGGGAATTCCTCAAGCGGGCGGCCGGGGCCGCCGCCGTGGCGGGAGGCCTGTCCTCGGCGCTGCCGGCCGCCTCGTCATCTCCCTTGGCTCCGGCCTACGATGCCAAGGGGCTTCCGACCCGGATCTTCGGCAAGACCGGCGTCCGCGTGCCCCGCCTCGGCGTCGGCCTGGGATCGCGATTCTGCGCCGTCACCGATCCGGACAAGGCCCAGGCCATCCTCCAGACCGCTCTCGATCGCGGCTTCTACTACTGGGACTCCGCCTCGACCTACCGGAACAAGGACATCTTCAGCGAGGAGCGCATCGGCCGCATCCTGGAAACCCGGCGCAAGGAGGTCTTCCTGGCCACCAAGTGCGAGGCCCGGACCTATGATGAGACGCTCCTGGAGATCGAGGGAAGCTTGAAGCGCCTGCGCACGGACCACATCGACCTCTACCAGATCCACCTCCTCCAGTCCGCGGCCGACGTCGAGGTGATCGCCTCGAAGGACGGCGCCCTCAAGGCGCTGCGCCGCCTCAAGGACGAGAAGGTCGTCCGCTTCATCGGCTTCACCGGGCATCTGTCGGCCGAGGCCATGACGGCCGCCGCCCGGTCCGGCGACTACGACGCCATGCTCATCGCCCTTAACCACTATGCCGAGCGGCGGGGCGACCTGGAAAAGGATTCCATCGCGGCCGCGGCGGCCCAAGGCCTGGGCATTGCCGTGATCAAGGTCATCCGCCCGCGCGAGACGGTGGCCGGCGTCACCGCCGACGAGCTCATCCGCTACGCCCTGTCGCTCGGGGAGGTCCACGCGGCCATGCTGGGCATGGACGGCCTCGAGGTGGTCGAAAAGAACGCCGCTCTGCTGCGCGCCTTCGAACCGCTCCCGGCGGCCGAGATGGCCCGCATCGGTTCGACTTTGGCGCCTTTCTTCGCCGGCCGGAATCTGCCCTGGATGGACCCCGCCTACCGGGACGGGCATTATGCGTAGGGCCGGCGCCTCAAGGCTCGCGGCGCTCCTTCTCCTGGCCGGGCTGGCCCTGGCCCAAACGGCTTCCGACCTGCCGATCCTGGCTGCCGACGATTTCGAGGCGGGGAGCTCCGCCCGCTGGCTGCCCTGCGATCCGGCCCGCTGGCGGGTGGCCGGGGGGGAGGGCGGCCGATTCTATGAGCTGACCGCTCCCGGCCCTTCCGGCAAGGTCAGGGCCCCCACGTCATGGTCGGTGCTGGAGACGGCGGGCCTCTCGGAATTCAGCCTGATGGGACGCTTCAAGTGCTATACCGATCCGGCCAACGACAAGCGCGACCTGTGCGTGATCTTCGGCTTCCAGGACCCGGAGCATTTCTATTACGTCCACTTTTCCGCTTCCAGCGAAGGCGTCCACAACATCATCGGCCTGGTGAACGGGGCCGACCGGGTCAAGATCAACCGCGAGCCGGAGGGCCGGTCCGTTTTTCGCCTCAAGGACAAGGCCTGGCATGCCTTCAAGGTCACGCGGGACGCGAACGGCCGGATCGCGGCCTACCTTGACGACCTGGCCGTTCCCATCCTGACGGCCGAGGACGCAAGCCTGCCTCCCGGCCGGGTCGGGGTCGGCTCCTTCGACGATACCGGCGCCTTCGACGATATCGTTCTGCGCGGCCGGACCCGCTGAATCCTTCGTCCCGGAGCCGAGCCATGACCGATCCCAAGACCGGAGAATCGCCCCGGGCGGGCCGCGGGCTGCCCATGATCGCCGCCCGCGACGTCGAGGATCTCAGGGCGGAGCGGGAGTATCTGCGCGGCGTGGACGCCCGCCGACCGTTCTTCCGCCGCTTTCCCGGATACTGGAAGCTGACCGGGCCCGGGTGGATGCAGAGCGCCATGACCCTGGGCGCCGGGACGGCCGGCTCGACCATCCTGGCCGCGGCGGCGTATGGATATCGTCTGCTCTGGGTCCAGCCCGTGGCTATGGCCCTGGGTATCGCGGTCTTCGCCGCCATCGGCCGGCAGACGCTGATCACCGGCCGGAGGCCCTACGAAGTCTTCAAGACCGACCTCCATCCGCTCCTGGCCGCTTTCTGGGGGATCACGGTTCTCATCTCGTCCATCGTCTTCCAGTTCCCCCAATACGCCCTGGGCACGGATGTCCTGCGCGACATCCTGGCTGTGGCCGGGATCGGCGCGCCCAAGGCCCTGATCGCGGTTTTTTTCCTCGTCGGCTCGACGGCTATTTGCTGGAGCTACGGGCGGGGGAGCCGCAAGGCCATCCGCGGCTTCGAGCGCATCCTGAAATATATCCTGCTGTTCATGGTCGCCGCCTTCGCCCTGGTCGTCGTTAAGACGGGCATCAACGGCAGGGAGCTGGTCAAAGGGCTGTTCGGCTTCTCGATACCCGAGTCCAGGGAGGGCATCGCCCTCGTCCTGGGTCAGCTCGGCGCCGCCGTGGGCGTCAACATGACCTTCCTCTACCCTTATTCCATGCTCTCCCGGCGCTGGGGGAGAGACCACCTGGGGGTCAAGAGCTTCGACCTGGGCGTGTCGATGTTTCTGCCCTTCGTCCTGGCCACCGGCTTCGTGACCATCGCCTGCGCCAACACCCTTTATGCCCATGGCATCAAGGTCAGGGGCGCGGTAGACGCGGCCCACGCCCTGGCCCCGGTGGTCGGTCCGACCCTGGGCCGGGTGGTCTTCTCGCTCGGCATCCTGAGCATGTGCTTCACGACCATGGTCCTGGAAATGCTGATCGCCGGCTTCGTGCTGAGCGAGATGCTCGGCTTCGCCCTGCACGGCCGGGCCTACAAGGCGGCCACCATGACGGCCAACATCGGCGTCCTGGGCGCTTTCGCCGCCCTGCCGTTCTGGGTCCCGGTGGCCGCCTCCTCCCTCAACCTGGTCATGCTCCCCGTCGCTTACCTGGCCTTCTTCATCCTTCACAATAAGCGGTCCTACCTGGGCGGAGACTTGGTGCGGGGGGTGAAGGGGGTGGTTTGGAACGCCCTGCTCGTCCTGGCTATTTTGGTCGTGACGGCGGGAGCCGTCGTCAAAATCGCATCGTTTTTCTGAGCGGCCGTTCAGGCGCTCTTGCCGGGCACTTTGAGGCGCTTGCCCGGCAGGAGGACCGACTTGCGAGTCATCCCGTTGAGCTTGGTGATCATGTCGATCGAGGTCCCGTACTTGCGGGCGATGGACCAGAGCGTGTCGCCGGCCCGGATGGTGTGCCAGGCGACGGATGCCTCGGGCGGAACGTACTTGGGGATGGCCGCCGCGGCCTGCATGGCCCTGTCGCCGTACCCGGGCGGAACCTTGAGATCGTAGTCCCGATCCGGGGTCGAATCGAGGCGCAGCTCGGGGTTGAGGAAGGCCAACTCCGCGGATTCCAGGCCGAGGGCCGTCGACAGGACGGAGAGTTTGACCGGCTTGCGGACGGTGACCGACTCGTGCCGGACCGGGGCATAGGCGGCGGGCAGGGCCAGGCCGTACTTGTCCGGATCCCGGGTGATGAGGATGACGGCGATGAAGCGGGGCACGAAGCGGGCCGTCTCGAAAGGCAGGCGGGTGAAGAGGTCCCAGAAGTCGTCCAGGTAGTTGATGTGCTGGGTGTTGATGACCCGCTGAACGCCGTACTCGCCGCAGTTGTAGGCGGCCAGGACGGTGGTCCAGTCTCCGAAGGTCGTGTGCAGGTTGTTGAGGTGCTTGACGGCGGCCCGGGTGGCCTTCTCCGGGTCCATGCGCTCGTCCACCCATTGGTCGCGGCTCAAGCCGTAGCGATAGCCCGTGGAGGCGATGAACTGCCACAAGCCCAAGGCCCTGGCCCGGGATAGGGCCCTGGGCATGAAGGCGCTCTCGATGGCCGGCAGCCAGGACAGCTCTTCGGGCAGCCCGGCCCGGCGGCACTCGGCCGCGATCATGTCGCGGTAGAGGCCGGAGCGCCTGTAAGCCTCGAGGAACGAGTTCCGCTCGGACGTCTGGAACAGCTTGATCTCGTCCAGGACCCACTTATTCTCGACGAGCGGAATGGCCTTGCCGCCGTTGGCCGCGGGGTTGGCCTGGCAGGCGTAGATCTCCTGCAGCCGCTGGGCGATCAGGAGGCGGAGGTCGTTCTTCTCCTGAAGCAGAGGCGAATCAGCGCCCACGTCGGCCTTGATCATCAGGGCATAGGCCCGGTCCAGGGCTTTAAGGGCTCCGTCCAGGTCTCCGCCTTCGCGGCAGGTCTTGGCCTCGGTGTAGGCGTCCAGCGCCTCCTCCAGGGCCGAAGCAGCGTCGCCCTTGGCGGATTCCTGCCCGTTTTCGATGACCGCCGACGCGGCGGTCCGCTTTTCTTCCGGCGGGATGATCGTCTTGGGCGAGACCTTGGGAGTTTCGGTTGCGGTCGCCGGTTTGCTGTCGGGCGGGGCTGCCGTCTGAGGCTGCGGAACGGCGGCCGAGGATGGCTGAACCGAAGGTTTGGCGTTTTTAGCGCATCCGGTCATGATGGCCAGGATGCTGACGATTCCGATATAACGGAACGTTCGTAAATTCATGCACCGTCGTTTATAGCATCGGATGTATGCCTAGTCAATTCCCGGTCTGGGATCGGTGCCGCTTCTGCGCGGCGAGGCTCAGAACTTGAAGTAGATGAACGGCTGGATGGCCGCGGTCCGGAACTGGAAAACGAGCCATACGGCGGCGGCCAGGGCCGCTGATTGGGCCGGCCATGGCAGACGGGCCGCGAGTCTCCGGGCCTCTTCCTTGGCCTTCTCGGGCAGGAGATGGAGAAGATAGCCCAGGGCGATAAGGGCCATGACCACCGGGTAGCCGGCCAGGATCTGGGGCAATAGCCCGGCCTTGAAGCGGCCGAAGATGCGTCCCAGAACGGCCAGGGCCCTGCCGGGGGTATCGGCCCGGAAGAAGATCCAGGCCAGGCATATGTAGTGGAAAACCAGAAACCTGGCCGCGGCCCTGCGGCTTCGGGTCCGGCGTATCTTTTGGGGCAGGCGCAGCGTCCGCTCCACGGCCACCGCCAGCCCGTGCATCAGCCCCCAGATGATGAATCCCCAGGCCGCGCCGTGCCACAATCCGCAGACCAGGAAGACCAGCAGGGTGGCCGCGGCCGGGACGATCTTGTCCGTCCTCAGGCCGGCGATCCGATCCCGCTTGATCAGGGAGGACAGCCGGAAGGCGATCGGCCAGAAGAGGTAGTCCCGCAGCCAGAAGGACAGGGTCATATGCCAGCGGTTCCAGAATTCGCTGACGGTCGCGGACTTGTAGGGGGCCTGGAAGTTCGGCGGCAGGCGGAAGCCGAGAAGCCGGGCGATGCCCAGGGCCATGTCGGTATAGCCGGAGAAATCGCAGTAGATCTGGATAGCGTAGCCGTAGACAGCGACGAGGTTTTCCAACCCCGAATAGAGCCCGGGCGCGGCGAAGACCCGGTCCACGAAATTGATCCCGATGAAGTCGGCGATGACCGCTTTCTTGAACAAGCCGGACATGATGAGGGCCAGGCCCGCGCCGGCCTCCGCCCGCTCCTGCCGCTCCGGGCCCGGAGGCGCGAGCTGGCTGAAGAACTCCCGGGCCCGCAGGATCGGCCCTGCGGCGATCCGGGGGAAGAAGGAGACAAAAAGCAGGAACTCGCCGAACCGCCGGACGGCAGGGAAGCGCCCGGCCCGCACGTCGGCCAGGTAGCCGATCTTCTGGAACGTATAGAAGGAGATGCCTACGGGCAAGGCCAGGCTGCGCAGGCTCGGTCCCAGCCAGCCCCAGCTCTGGAACAGGGGAACCCAGGCTCGGGTATACTTGAAACCGATCAAGACGGCCAAGTTGGCCGCCACGCCGGCCCAGAACCAGATCCGCCTCCAGGCCGAGGATTTGGCCGCGCCGACGGCCAGCCCCAGCCCGAAATCGACCGCCGTGGACAGGACCAGAAGGCCCAGGAAGAGCCCTCCCGTCTTGTAATAGAAGTAGAGGGAGAAGCCGAGCAGCAGGAGGACCCGGCCCGTCCGCCGCCGCTCCACCGCGGGCAGGAGCAGCAGCAGCACCAGGAGGAAGACGAGGAAGAAACCGGTGACGAAGCCCAGCGGCGAAGCCGGATCGAAGGCGAAGAGGGAGGCGATCCTAGCGGGGTCGAGAGGCGGCATGGGACTCGTATTCCCTCATTAAGGCTTCCAGCAGCATCCGGCCTTGCCTCTGGTAGCCTTCCTTGGTGAAGTGGATGTTGTCGTAGTTGGCCAGGGCGCTTTCCCGCCACAGCTTCATCGAGCCCTCTCCGCCCATCAGGGTGAATAGATCCCAGTAGGCGCAGCCGCGGGCGGCCGCCGTCTCGGCGATGACGCTGCGGACCACGGCCATATTCGGGTTGGGCCGGGCCGGGCGCCGGCGGAGGCGGGGGTAATAGGAGTCGGGCGCCGTCGTCAGAAGGATCGCGGCGTGCGGTATCGTCGACCGGATGCGGTCGAGCAGGGCTTCCAGCCGGGTCGCGAAGTCGGCCCTCCGGAAGAGGGGGGTCGAGGCGTCGTTGGTGCCCAGGGAGACGATGACCAGGTCCGGCTGGACCCTTTCGAGCTGCTTGTGCAGGTAGGCCGACCGGAGCATGGTGTCGCAGTTGCCGCCGTTGACCCCGTAGCTGTGGTAGACCACGCCGCTCGTCCCGCTCTCGAGCGACAGGCCGTAGAGCTGGGCGTAGCGGGCTCCGGGCCGCTGCGGATTCACGGCTGCCCGCAGGACGACCTGGCGGTAAATCCCCGGCAGCTCGATGCTCGAGACCTGAATGCCTCCGGCCCCCGGCCAGTCCCGGGGCCGCCCGGACGGGATCCTGGCCAGGACGCGGTTGTCCGCGTCGAGGACGTCGAAGTCGAGGTACTCGAAACCCTTGTCGTGATAGACCATCAAGCCGCTGAAGCCCCTCCCCGGCTCGTCGGCCTTATACCCGGCGCCCAGGCGAACGGCCTTGACATCCTGCCTGACCACGATCGAGGACAGCCGCTTCTTGGGATAGACGCCCAGCACCGAAGGCTTGACGCAGCCGCGGCCGGCGTCCCCGAAGCGCTCCTGCAGCCCGGCCCGGACGACTCCCGGAAGGAAGCCGGCCTCGATGTGCGAGTCGCCGAGATGGAAGATGACGGTCTGTCCCGGTTTGCCCTGCTCCAGGTCGCGCAGCTTGTCGAAGACCAGCCGCAAAGCCGGGGTCGGATTGGCGATCCGGTTGATCTCGGGATTGACCGGGACGAGAATGCCCTTGTAGGCGGGGGCGGGCGTCTGCGGCCAGGCCGGTCCGGCGCAGAGGACGATGGCCGCCAGGGCGGCGGCCCAGCCGGTGAGCCTAGCGGGCACGGCCTTCCTCAAAGCTCCGGAAGCGGGCCATCATCGCGTTGTAGAGGAAGCCGGCCACCCGACGCGAGCCGGCCCCGGACAGATGGGTATAGTCGAAAGCGGCCAGCGGCGGATCGTGCTGAACCCAAGCGATCATGGAATTCATTCCGCCCATGGCCGCATAGAGGTCGAAGAAGGCGGCT
Organism: Candidatus Aminicenantes bacterium UBA4085; assembly: GCA_002383325.1. Classification (GTDB taxonomy): domain Bacteria; phylum Acidobacteriota; class Aminicenantia; order Aminicenantales; family UBA4085; genus UBA4085. Next base: position 13,913 of record DFYJ01000071.1, on the reverse strand, counting down.
CCCGAGCGGGCCGCGGCCCGGCGCTGGGCTTCGACCAGGTTGGGCAGGCTGGGCAGCGTGACGTAGTCAAGGCCTTCCTTGACGCTCCGGTCGCCCGTCCCGACGAGCAGGATGGAGGCTTCCGGGAAGGCTTCCTGGAAGTGGCGCACGGTCTCGGCCATGCCCTGGCCGTACCATCCGTACTCGGTGGTGTCGGCCGAAGCCACGTTGGTCCCGAAATGGAGGATGATCAGGTTGTACCGGAGCCGGGCGTCGAAGTCCCGCAGGACCTCGACGGGGATGTCGCGCAGGGGCAGGCCCGAGTTGCCCCGCAGGGCGAAGCTGTCGACCTGGATGCCCTCCGGACCCTCCCAGCTGGCCCCGTAGACGGGCAGCGGACCGGGCGCCCGGAAAGACAGCCTGATCTTGGACGCCGGGGGATCGGGCTCGATTTCGGCTTCATGCAGGCCTTCGCCGGCTTCCAGAGCCACTTCGACCGGCGGCCGGCCGTCGGCCGCCCAGGTCATGACGGCGGGCGCCCCGCTCGGGCCGTAGAAGACCCGCAGCCTGCGGAACTCTTTGAGCAGCGGCCGCCTGGCCGGCGCCTTGTACTCGACCCAGGCCTCCTCCTCCGCGGGGAGGTAGACGAAACCCGAGATGCCGACCTCGGTCGGCCGCTTGCGCTGAAGGAGGGAAACCGTCTTCCAGCCCAGCGAGAAGTCGTGGCCGACGGTGATCCGGAAGTGGGCCACTTCCGAGGTGATGGGCAGGAACCCGGCTCCGCTGCCGCCGAAGGCTTTCTGGAAGCTCGTCCGCAGGTCCTGGCTGATGAGGTCGCCCTCGACGATGGAGTCGCCGAAGTAGGCGATTCGGACGCCGGCTTCGCCGCGGATGCGGCCCTCCAGGGCCATGAAGAACCGGTCCAGGGATTCCTCGTCGGCCGTCTCGATCGGCTGGACGACGGACTGGCCGACGGTCTGCGGCACGTTGGGAATCGTCACCGGGCGCCGGGTGACCGGCAGGGCCCGGGCCAGGCGCAGGGCCCGCACGATCGTCTCGCGGAAATAGGGCGGACGCGGGGGCGCGACGCGAATCCCGGCCAGGAGATCGAAGGGGCGCAGAGACGGCCGGCCGCGGGCCGCGGAAGGCGCGGGCAGGAAGGACGCGGCCAGAAGCAGGAGCCCGGCGCCCAGGACGATGAGAGCCGGACGGGAGCGCATGGGCCCTTTCAGGACGTTGGGGCCGGGATCAGGTTCTTATAGCGTTCCTGGGCTTGGCGGATGACCATGCGGGCGGCTTCCACGTCCTCCCAGCCCTGGACATCGGTCTTCTTGTGCTCCAGCTCCTTGTAGACGTCGAAGAAATGCTCGATCTCGATCAGCAGATGGGGGGCCACGTCGCTGAGGCGGTTGATGTGGTTCCACAGGGGATCGTGGATCGGCACGCAGAGGATCTTGTGGTCCAGGCCCTTCTCGTCGCGCATCTTGAACAGGCCGACCGGCTTGGCCTCGATGAGGCAGCCTGGGAAGGTGGGCTCGGTCAGCAGGACCAGGGTGTCGAGGGGGTCGCTGTCCTCGGCCCAGGTCTTGTCGATGAAGCCGTAGTCGCTGGGGTAGTGCATCGAGGAGAACAGCATCCGATCGAGCTTGAAGGCCTTCTTGGCCTTGTCGTACTCATACTTGTTCCGGCTCCCCTTGGGGATCTCGATGATGACGTCGATGATGTTGGTGGTGCTCATGATCCGTCCGCTCCGGGCCTACTCTAGCCGGGGGGGCCGCTCTTGTCAAACTGGGGGACGGCTGGCGGCGGGGGGAGCGATCTCCTCCGCGGCCCGGACGCAGGCCCGCCCGTCAGCCTTGGCCTGGTACATGGCCCGGTCCGCGGCCCGGACCAGGTCCTCGATCGTCTCGTCGGCCACGCGGACCAGGCCGGCCACGCCGAAGCTGGCGGTGATCGTCACCGACTCGTCCTCGCCGATGGACAGCGGAGCGTTGGCCAGGGCGGCCCGCAGGCGTTCCGCGGCCTGGATGCTTTGGGAGGGAGGCGTCTCGGGCAGCAGGACGGCGAACTCCTCGCCGCCGTGCCGGCCCAGGGTGTCGGCCGCCCGGAGCCTGGACCTGAAGCGCTGGCAGGCTTCGACCAGGGCGGCGTCACCCGCGGCGTGGCCCCAGCGATCGTTGATCGTCTTGAAGTGATCCAGGTCGAGGATGATGAGCGACAGGGAATGGCCGCCGCGCTTGGCCCGGGCCATCTCCCGGCGCCCCTGCTCCATGAAGGCCCTCCGGTTGGCTGCCCCGGTCAGCTCGTCGGTCGCGGCCAGACTGCCCAGCCTTTGCCGCAGGATGGTCTGCTCGGTCGAGTCGCTGAAGGACATAGCCCGGCAGATCACCCGCCCCCGCCGGTTGCGGATAAGCGTCAGGCGGACCTGGTAGTAGCGCAGCCGGCCGTCGATCTCGACCCCGATCTCGGCCCCGGGCTCGGCGCCCTTGGTCAGAAGGTCGCGGGCCGCGGGGTAGCGGCCGAGTACTTCCTCGGCCGGATTGCCGATGGAGGCCAGCCCCAGACCGGGGAAGAGGCGCCGCGCGGCTGGGTTGCTGTCGATGATCCGATCGACTTCATCCAGGACGATGACGCCCTCGGTCATGCCGAGAAAGACGGCTTCCCTGGCCACGGGGACGAGGTCGAGGAGGCGGAAGCGGAAGAGGCCGACGGCGAAGATGGGCCCGGTCAGGATCAGGCCGAACGGCCCGGCGTCGATTCCGTAGGGGGAAAGGCCGAGGATGTAGACGGCGTAGCCGAGCCAGGGGATCAAGGCGCCGATGACCATGACCAGCGCCTGGCGCCTGTAGGCGGCGGGCGCCCGGAGCAGGGCCCCAAACAGGATGGCCGTTCCGGCCGCAAGGGATAGGTTGATGTAGGCCTGGAAGATCCAGTAGAAGGGCCCTTTTTCGGTCAGGAGGAGAGGGAAGGGCCCGGCCGTCGAGATGCCGATCGAGCGGTAATAGAGTTCGTGCAGGGGGCTGGTCCAGTTCAGGACCAGGGTCAGGGCCGAGAGCGCGATCATACTCCCCAGGAGAGGCTTGCTCAGCCAGCGTTTCCGGCCCGAGAACCGGGTTGTGACCAGAAGCCAGAAAATCGGGATGGCTGTGATGCCGACGTACTCCAGGCGGGTCCAGGTCAGCATGCCGCGCAGATGGACCGAGTTCAGCTCCCAGGCGTACCCGAAGGAGTAGAGGGCGTTGGCCGTCAGGAGTCCGATGAAGGGGAGGGTGATCGCCGAGTGGCGCCGAACGGCGGTGTAGAGGACCATCGTCATCACGACGGCCGATCCCGTCACCAGGATGATCGTATAGGGCAGATTCGTCGTCCACATCGGCCTTGTTCCCGGCGGAGATACTATTCCGGAGCGGCATCCCTGTCAAACGAATCCCTGCCGCCCGCGGGCTGCGATTGACAGGACTTCTGCCTTCCCCGTATAGTGGCGGAGTCCGCATCCTGATCGTTCCAGGAGGATAGCGAATGTTCAAGAACCACCCCAAGGGCCTGTTCGTCGCCTTCTTCGCCAACATGGGCGAGCGGTTCGGCTTTTACACCATGATTTCGATCTTCGTTCTGTTCATGCAGGCGAAATACGGCATGTCCGCGGCCGCCGCCGGCTCCATGTACGCCACCTTCCTGGTCGGCGTCTATATCTTCCCCCTGCTGGGCGGCTTCCTGGCCGACCGCTTCCTCGGCTACGGCAAGACGATCTCGCTGGGCTTGATCGTCATGTTCCTGGGCTACCTGATGCTGGCCCTGCCGACGACGATGAATTCGGGCTTCGTCCTGATCATCGCCGCCCTGGCCGTCATCGCCCTGGGCACAGGCCTTTTCAAGGGCAACCTGCAGGCTCTGGTCGGCAACCTCTACGACGACCCCAAGTACGGCCCCATGCGCGACCGGGCCTTCAACATCTTTTACATGGGCATCAACATCGGGGCCATGTTCGCCCCTTCGGCCTCCATGGCCGTATGCAACTGGATCATGGGCCGGTCCGGCCTGGTCTACGATGCCCGTATCCCGGCCCTGGCCAACGATTTCCTCGGCGGCAAGCTGGCCGATGCGGCGGCCTACCTCGGAATCGCCCAGGGTCAGAACCCGGGCCTGACCTTGGACACGCTGAGGGGCTTCTCGGAAACCTACATCAACGCCCTGGGCAAGTCCTACCACTTCGGATTCGGGGTGGCCTGCATCTCGCTCATTCTGTCCATGCTCATCTTCTGGGGCTTCAGGAAGCACTACAAAACCGCCGACATGACCGAGATTCAGAAGAAGAAGTCGGCCGCCCATAAGGCCGATGTCGTGGAACTGACGCCCCAGCAGACCAAAGAGCGGCTGGTGGCCCTGGGCCTGGTCTTCTTCGTGGTCATCTTCTTCTGGATGGCCTTCCATCAGAGCGCGGTGACCCTGACCTACTTCGCCCGCGACTACACCGTGCCGAGCGTGGGCCAGGCGACCAACCTGTGGTTCGACCTGACCGGCCTCCTGTCCGTCTTCCTCTCGGTCCTGGGCGCCATCTTCCTCCTGAGGAAGTCCTCCAAGGGGCTGACCCGGGCTTTGGGCGGGGCCGCCTTCGTCGGCTTCGGCATCCTGGCCTACCTCCGCTACGGCGGCTACAAGGCCGTCAATCCGTTCCAGCCCCAGATGTTCCAGCACTTCAACCCGTTCTTCATCGTCGTCCTGACGCCCCTGGTGGTGGCTCTCTTTGGAGCCCTCAACCGCAAGGGCAAGGAGCCGTCGGCGCCGCGCAAGATCGGCTTCGGCATGCTGACGACGGCGGCCGCTTACGGCATCCTGATCGTCGGCTCGATCAGCCTGCTGAGCCCCAAGGCCCTGGGCGGCCAGGTTGCCCCGGCCTCCTCGCAGGTGTCCGTCTACTGGCTCATCTCGACCTACTTCATGCTGACCATCGCCGAGCTGTTCCTCAGCCCGATCGGCATCTCCTTCGTCTCCCGGGTCGCCCCGCCCAAGTACAAGGGCCTGATGCAGGGCGGCTGGTTCGCGGCTACGGCCGTCGGCAACTCCTTGGTCGGTGTGACGGCCTGGTTCTGGGAGCGCCTGCCCCTTTGGGCGGTTTGGGCCATTCTGGCCGGAGCCTGCCTCCTCTCGGCCGGCTTCATCTTCAGCATCATGCGACGGCTGGAGCGTGTGGCCAACGCCTGACGGCCGCGGCCCGGAGGATTCCATGCCCCATCGGCCTTCGCCCGAGGATGAAAGACTCTGGGCGGAGCTCGGCCTGGACGTCGAGCTGCACGCCCGGATCCTGGAGTCCATCTCGGCTAATTTCGAGCGGCAGGTCGAGTCCCGCTCCGGCCGTCCGGACGGGATGGCCTATTTCGACGGCGTCATCCACGGCTCGCACGGCGCGCGGGTCCGCGAAGTCATGACCAGAAAGAAGGAAGGGGCCAAGTTTGTCGGCACCTTCTGCGTCTACGTGCCCGAGGAGATCCTCATCGCCCTGGGGACGGTCCACTTGGCTCTTTGCGGCGGCACGGCGGCCTCCATCCCGTACGCCGAGGGGAAGTTCCCGCGCAATATGTGCCCTTTGGTCAAGTCGACCCTGGGGCTGGCCTTGTCCGGGACCTGCCCTTATGGGCCGCTCGAGGATCTGGCGGTAGGGGAGACGACCTGTGACGCCAAGAAGAAGACCTGGGACGTCCTGGGCCGTGAGGGCGGCTTCCACGTCCTGGAGCTGCCCCAGAAGAAGGGTCCGGCCGACCGGGCCCTGTGGCTGGAGGAAGTCCGGGAGTTCGCCCGCAGGATTGAGGACCTGAACGGCGCCAAGCTGGAGGAGGAGAGGCTGCGCGGGGCCGTCCGGCTGATGAACCGCAAGCGGCGGGCCCTGGCCCGGATGCACGAGCTGAGAAAGGCTGAACGGCCGTCTCTCAGCGGCACGGATGCGCTGGTGGTGATGCAGGTCGCCCTGATCGACGATCCGGAGAGGTTCACCGGGCGCTTGGAATCGCTCAACGGGGAGCTGGCGGCCCGGGTCGAAACCGGGATCGGGGCCCTGCCGGAGGGCCGCCGCCGCATCATGATCGCCGGCTGCCCCTCGGTCCTGGGCTTCTGGAAGATCCATCACCTGGTAGAGACCGTGGGAGGGATTGTGGTTGTGGACGAGAGCTGCACCGGGACCCGCTATTTCAAGGGCTTGGTCGATGAGACGGCGGATGGTTTAGAAGGGCTGATCGAGGCCGTGGCCGACCGCTATATGACCATCGACTGTTCCTGCTTCTCGCCCAACACCGAGCGCATGGAGAGCGCCGTGCGGACGGCCGGCGATTACCGCGTCGACGGCGTCGTCCAGTCCATCCTCCATGCCTGCCACACCTACAACGTCGAAGCGATCGCGATGGCCGATGCGCTCAAGGCGGCCGGAATCCCCTCGATCAAGATCGAGACCGATTACTCCGAGGAGGATGTCGGGCCGCTCCAGATCCGGATCGAGGCCTTCATGGAAAGCCTGGAGTTCCGCCGTGGCGATTGACGGCCGGATCGGGGTGGACCTCGGCTCCCGGACGACCAAGATCGTCGTTTGGCGAGCCGGAGCCGTCGCTCACGCCGATGTCTTTGATACCACGCCCGATCCCCTGCCCGGGATCAAAGAGAAGCTCGCCCCCTGGGCAGGGCTGCCCATCAAGGCTACGGGCTACGGCCGCCGGATGCTGGCGGACGCTCTGGGGGCGGAAGTCGTGACCGAGATCAAGGCCTGCGCCCGGGGGGCCCATCAGCTGCGGCCCGCCTGCCGACTGGTCATCGACATCGGCGGCCAGGACGCCAAGGTCATCCGTGTCCGGCCCGACGGAGGGTTCGAGGACTTCGAGCTCAACGACCGCTGCTCGGCCGGGACGGGACGTTTTTTGGAAGTCATGGCCAGGGCCCTGGGCTACTCGCTGGACGAGTTCTGCCGCGAGGCCATGCAGGCCGACCGGGCGGCCGCGGTGAGCAGCATGTGCACCGTCTTCGCCGAGTCCGAGGTGGTGGCTCTGATCGCCCGCGGCGAAAACCGGCGGCGGCTGGCCCTGGGGCTTTACGAGTCCATTGTCGACCGGGTCTACCCGCTGGCGGCCCGCTTGGAGACGGAGGGCGAGGTTGTCTTCTGCGGCGGCGTGGCCCGCAGCCGGTGCGTCGCCTCCCTGCTGGGCCGCAAGCTCAAGCGCGAGGTGATCGTCCCGCCCTATCCGCAGATCCTGAGCGCCATGGGCGCGGCGCTTCCAGATTAGGGGTCAGGTCTTAACATTCAACATTTCTGGCAACTCCAGTTTACGTTGCCCGACAATTTGTTAAAATCCATCCCGTTTGTGGTTTCAAGGGGGGTATGGAAATGTTGAATGTTAAGACCTGACCCCAATCGCCAGCATCTCGAAGTCGTCCGGGGTCAGCTTATCGGACCGGCTGAAGGCGCCCAGCTTGGCACCGAAGATATCAACTGTGGCGAAGCCGGCCTGTTTCAGCTGCCAGGTCAGTTCTGAGGGGATATACCAGCGCTCGTCACAGTCGATGTCGATGGGGCGGCCGTAGTGGTCGACTGTCTTCAGATGGGACTTCATCCGGAAGGTCATCAGGTCAAAGTCGTGGCCGCCGCTGGCCGCCTCAACCAGGCCATCCTTCTCAAACTGGCCGACCGGGCGGTGGAGAGGGAAGAGGCCGTTGAGGGTAGTCATGATGAGTTTGCCGCCGGGCCGGAGCGAACGGGCTGCGCCCTGGAGAATGGCGAAGTTCATCTCGTCGGTCTCCATGAGGGGGAAGGCCCCCTCGCAGATCATCACCGCCAAACCAAATTCAGGGCCGAAGGGAAGAGCCCGGGCGTCACCGACGCGGAAATCGGGAGAAGCGCCGGCCTCGGCAGCCTTGGCCCGGGCCCGCTCGATCTGGGAGGGGGAAAGATCGATGCCGGTGACTTGATATCCGCGCCGGGCCAGCTCGATGGCGTGACGCCCGGTGCCGCAGCCGATGTCGAGGATGGGCACGGACCGGTCGCGGCCGATCTCGGATTCGATGAAGTCGCATTCGCCGAGGGTGCCGTGGGTGAAGCTCTCCTTGTCGTAGGTCTCGGCGTAGTCCGTGAACAGGGCTTCGTACCACTTCTTGGATTCATGGCTCATGGGAGGGCTCCTCGGCGGTGGAATCCAAAAGCAGGTCGGCGGCGGCGGACAGACCGGGCACGATCACGGCCTCGGGCGGGCAGAGCTCGACGGCGGTCAGCGGAGTCGGTACGACCAGGCAGCGGAGGCCGGCGGCGATGGCCGAGCGGGCTCCGCGCGGCGAATCCTCCACGGCCCAAGCGTCCGCGGCTTCAAGCCCGGCTCGACGCAAGGCCGTGAGATAGGCGTCGGGGGAGGGCTTGGGCTGGTCGAAATCATCCTGGGTGACGATATCCTCGAAGAAGGGGAGGCAGCCGGATATCCGGTGAGCCAGCTCGACGTGGCGGCGGCCGGCGCCCGTGACCATGATCAGGCGGAAGCGGGTTTTGAGGCGTGCCAACGCGTCGAGCGCTCCCGGCAGCGCGGGAGAGCCCTGATCCAAAAGGGCCCAGAAGCGCTCGTCGCGAACCTTGATCGTCCCGGGGATCATGGCAGCAGGCATTCCCAGAAGTGCGGCGATCTGGGGCGACCTCATGCCCGCGGCCAGGTAGTGTCGAGCCCAGAGGCTGGGCGGCAGGGCGGACCCGGCGGCGGCGAAAGCGTCCCTGGTGCATTCGTAGAACACCCGCTCGGTGTCCACAAGAACTCCGTCGCTGTCGAACAACACCGCTTTCAAGAAGGGGTCAGGTCTTGACATTTGACATTTCGCGTCGAGGATAGGCATCGTAGATATTCAAGGAAGCCGATAAAGCCATGATAAGGAGGCCGATCCGTATTAAAATGTCAAATGTCAAGACCTGACCCCTATCTCCCGGAGAGGGCCCGGGAGGGGTCCAGGCGGGCGGCCCGGTTAGCCGGGGCGAAGGCGCCCACGAGGCAGAAGACGATAGCCAGCAGGATGCTGCCGGCGAACATCCACCACGGGTAGGCGAAGAAGTGGTCCGGCTTGAAGGGGAACTTGGGCAGCAGGCGCCCCGCCAGCAGGTCGGTCAGAAAACAGAAAACGGTTCCCAAGGCCACGCCCGCCAAGCCCCCGGCGATGCCGGCAACGGCCGCCTCGCCCTGGATCATGGCCCGGATGTCCGCCCGCGAGGCGCCGACGGCCCGCATCAGCCCGATCTCTCGCTGCCGCTCGAAAATGATCATGAAGAACGTGTGGCCGATGTTGATGGCGGCCACCGCCACGATGGTCAGGCTGATCAGGCTGAAGCCCAGCATGACCAGGGTCACGGCCAGGGCCACGCTTTCGGCCGTCCTCTGCTGGCTGGCGTCGATGGTGAAGCCCAGGTCGGCTACGGCCGTCTGGATGGCGGTCAGCTTGTCCGCCGAGACGGCCTCGACCGCGGCTGAGTCAAAGACCGAGGCCGCGGCTTCTCCGGCGAATTCCCGGTTGAGCTTGCGCACCGTCTCCAGGGGCAGGGTCAACCCGCCCAGGATGGCCTGGTGGCTGGTGCCGACCAGCCTGACCCGGACTTCGCGGCGGGGGCCCGAGGCATCCCGGTTGACATAGGATTCATTGAGCGTCAGCGGCAGGGACGGCACCAAGGGGATGATGACTTCGCTGATAAGCGGCAGATGCCGGACCTCGGCGAAGGAAGCGTTGTAGATCTCGACCAGCCGCTTGGAGACGAGCACGGGGACCGGCTGGCCGGGGGCCGGATCGGCGAACGGGCCGAACAAGACGTCGTTGCCGAGGAGCCGCGGATCGATGCCGTCGGCCATGATCTCCATCCACAGGTCAAGGGCTTGGACGGACGCGACGATGTCGGGCGATACGCCGGGCAGGCCGGCGATGCGGTCCAGGTCCTTCTTCGGGAAGTGGGCCCCGACGAGGGCCATCGTGGCCGGGATGGCCAGGCGCATGCGCGGGTAGACCGCGGCGACGCCGGGAATCGCCTCCAGCTTCTTGACCGCGGCGTCGTCGACCGGCACGGGGACCGTCGGTCCCGCGCCGGACTTGCGGGCCACGACCTGGATGCGGTTGGTCTCCGTGGGGAAGATCTGCGTTGCGACCACGCGGCGGATGCCGCTGCCCAGTCCAAGGAAGAAGATGAGGCTGGAGACGCCGACAACGATGCCGAAGCCGGCGAAGGCCATGTTCTTGCGGTTGCGGCCCAGGTTCTGGGCCACGATCCGTCCCAGCTTGCCGGCCGTCATCCGCGCCTCACGTCCCGCCTCCCGCCACGATTCGGCCGTCCTCGAGCCGCACCGTCTGGGTGGCGTTGCGGAACAGCGGAGCCTCGTGGGTGACCACGACGACCGTCAATCCGTCGTCGCGGTTGAGCGATTCGAGGAGCTCGATGATCTGGCCGCTGGTCCGGGTGTCGAGGTTCCCGGTCGGCTCATCGGCCAGGATGAGGCGCGGCCGGTTGAAGAGAGCTCGGGCGATGGCCACTCGCTGCTTCTGGCCGCCGGAGAGCTCCCCCGGCCGGCGGGACAGCTTGCTCTCGAGGCCCACCCGGACCAGGACCTCCTCCGCCCGGGCCGCGGGATCGCTGCCGTCTTCCTCGGAGAAGAACGAGGCCACGGACACGTTCTGCCGGGCGTCCAGGTGGTCGAGGAGGTGAAAGTGCTGGAAGACGAATCCCACCGTGCGGTTGCGGAATCGGCTCAGCTCGCGGTCGGACATCGACTTCAGATCCCGCTTGTCCACAGCGGCCGAACCGGTGTACCCGGAGTCCAGGCCGCCCATGACGTTGAGCAAGGTGGTCTTGCCCGAGCCCGAGGTCCCGGCGATGCGGACGAAGGCCCCGGCTCCAACCCGCAGGCTGACGCTCCGCAGGGCGAAGGCGGCGGAATCGCCCTTCCCATAGACGCGGGTGATGTCTTCGAGCTGGATCATATCGGTTGCGGTTCCCTCGGATTCTATATCCGTCCGCGGGCCGATTCAATCCCCGGCGTCCGCGCCCCGCCGGTCGTCCGATCCCGGCCGGAGGGGGTGTTGCTTTTGGATTGGAAAAGCGGCAAGATGGGGCCAAGGAAGGGAGTCATGGGCGGGAAGATTTTTTCAGCCAAGCTCGTTCGCATGGAAGACGTGGGAACCTGGACTTATCTCGTCGTCCCCTTTGACGTGGAGAAGGCCTTCGGCAGGGGAGGCCCGGTCAAGGTCACCGGGACCCTCGCCGGCGTCCCCTTCCGCAGCTCTCTGCTTCCCAACGGCGACGGCAGTCACTTCCTGGTCGTGACCAAGTCCGTCCGGGACAAAGCCAAGGTCAAGGTCGGCGACCGGGTCAAGGTCGCGGTGGATGTCGACGCCGCACCCCGCTCCGTCGAGGCCCCGCCCGATCTGGCCAAGGCCCTAGCCAAAAGCAAGGCGGCCAAGCAGGCTTGGGAGGCCTTCGCTCCCTCGCACCGAAAAGCCTATGTCGAGTGGATTGTCGAAGCCAAGCGGTCCGGAACGCGCGCCGGCCGGATCGAGAGAGCCGTGACGATGATGGCCGAGAATAAAACGCTTCCCTAGGCCGCCGGATCAAAGAGCTCCCTTCGTCTCTTTGTTCAGCCGTCGGAAAAAGGCGGTCATGTAGGTGTGTCGGCCGCGGGCCAGACGCTTTCCCTCGGCCGTGGTCATGCGGTCCTTGACGAAGCGCAGCTTGACCAGGAACTCGCGGTAGGCTGTGTCTTCCCGGGTATAGGGCTCGGTCCTCTCCACCACGATGTCCGGGTCGTGCATCCGGGCCCCCACCTCGCCCGCGAAGAGGAAGGCCCGCCCAATCCCGGCCGCCCCGATGGAGTCGAGCTTGTCGGCGTCGAAGAGGACCCGCGCCTCGAGCGTCTCGGGCCGGACCGCTTTGCGATAACGGTGGGCCCCGATGCAGTGGACGACCCGGGCGATGGTCTCCTCCGGCAGGCCATGCCGCCCCAGGATTGCCCGGGCTTCCCGCGCCCCGGCCTCGGCGTGGCAGCTCTGCCCGTTGGAGCGATCCTCCTCGGCCCGGCCGATGTCGTGCAGGACCGCGGCCAGCCGCAGGATGGACAGGTCGGCCTTTTCCCGGCGGCCGATGTGAAGGCAGAGCCGCAGAACGCGCTCGGTGTGGTCCCAGTCGTGGCTGCCGCGGGCCTCGTCGAAGCGGGCTCGGGCTTCGGCCCGGACGGCTTCACAGACGGCCCGTCCGGCCGGGGCGTGGCTCAAACCGCCTCCTCAATCCGGGTCTCGACGGCTTTGCCGCCGGCCAAGCGGCTGTCCTCGGCGGCGAATCCGATCAGGTGGCTCTCCACCGAGGCCTCGATGGTCGAGGTCAGCAGGCCGGGGTCCCGCTTGTCGACGGCCCGGACCAAGTCGTGGACCAGCCCGTAATCGCCGCCGCCGTGGCCCGAGTCGATCACGGCGAAGTCTTTGACGGCCAGGATCTCGACGGTCTTCCTGGAGAAATTACCGACCCGGATGGTCTCCTCGTCCCCGACCAGGTCGCCCTTCGTGCCCATGATCCGTGTTCTCCGCCCGGCATAGGTGGTCAGGGCCTCCATGGAGAAGGCGGCCGTGGCCCCGCCCACGAACTCCATGTTCACGACCTGGTGATCGACGACATCGTTGTCGCAGGCGTAGACGCAGCGCCCGTACTGCCCGGTCTTGAGAGCCTGCAGGATCTCCTCCCGCGAGCCCGTCTTGAGGTTCAGGTGCCCGAGCCAGGAGCCGCTTCCCAAGTAGACCTTGAGGGCGGAGAAGGGGCATCCGGCTTCGACCGGACAGCCGTCCGTGCAGCGGGCCGGGGCGCCCTGGGGAGCCCGGGCCGGAACGAACATGGACTGCGAGCCGAACGAGGAGACGCGGCGGCAGGACCGGCCGATGATCCAGCGCAGGATGTCCAGGTCGTGGCAGGACTTGGACAGCAGCATCGGGGTGCTCTCGATGGAGTTGCGCCACGGTCCGCGGACGAAGGAGTGCGACATGTGAATATGCTCGACCGGCTCCAGGTGCTGGACGCTGACCAGATCGCCGATCGCCCCCTCGTCGACCAGGGCCTTGAGCTTGCGGAAATAGGGGGTGTAGCGCAGAACGTGGCAGACGGCCACGATGCGGTCGTATTTGCGGCTCTGGACGAGGATGTTGCGGCACTGGACCCAGCTCTGGGCGATGGCCTTCTCCAGGAGAAGGTCGTAGCCGACCTCGACGGCTTTCATGGCCGGCAGATAATGCAGGCGATCGGGCATGGTGATGAAGACCAGGTCGGCGAACTTGGGGAGGTCCAGGGCGTGCTCCCAGGTGACAAAGCGATGCTCGTCCGGGATGCCGTACTTGCGGGCGAATCTCTCATTCTTGTGGGCCACCGGCTCGGCCACGCCGACGATTTTCAACTCGTCGGGGTGGGCGGCGGCGTAGCCGGCATAGACGTTGCCGCGGTTGCCGGCGCCCAGAACGATCGCGGTCAGCGGCCGGGAGGGCTTGGCCTGGAGGCCGGGCGGGAGGGGTGGGGCGGGGACGATCGAGGATTGGGCGGCGCTGGAGGGCGCGGCCGGTAGGGCCGCTCCGGCGGCCAGCGTGCCGAGGGTTTTAAGGGCGTCGCGGCGGTTCATGGCGGACATGGAAGCCTCCAGGGGATGGGCGGACTCCGCCACTTTATTCCCGGCGCCTGGAGGCGTCAAGCCGCCGACCGGCGATAAAATAGGATCTTCTCCCATCTCTGGGAATCAGGGGCGGTTCGGGGTATCGGCCAAAATAATAGGGGTACAGTCTACGTAATTCCCTATTTTCCAATTCATCACCCGATCCGGAAAATAGCGAACTAGGGCGCCGCGCCGGTAACTCCTTGCGAGTCCTCAGTAAGACCGATACTTTACCTGGATCGGAGGAAGAACTGGGAAGGTGGGGGTGAG